>DASVAW010000058.1 GCA_036376135.1 Candidatus Polarisedimenticolaceae bacterium
TGCCGAGCACGGTCCCCACCTGGGGCACGAGGTCGGTGATGAAGTCGTCGTTCTTGCTCCGGTAGTAATCGACCGTCACGAGAACCTTGCTCGCCAGCAGCCCGCTGTACCCGAGCTCCCACGCCTCCGTGTGCTCGAGCTTCAGGTCGTCGTTCCCCACGGCGAGGATCGGGACGAAGTCCCCCTCGATGCCGCAGTCGACGGGTTCCGGCAGGATCGGAGGGGGCGCGCCGCAGATGGTCCGTACGAACCCGCCGATCGGAAAATACGAGATGGGCGTGTGGAGGAACAGCTCCGAGTAGTTCGCGACCTGGAAGGCGCGGTTGTAGGTCAACCGCATCGAGTTCTCGCTGTTGATGTTCCAGACCGCCGCCGCCTTCGGCGAGAACTGCGTCTCGTGCAGCGTGCTCTTGTCCAGCCGGCCGGCGAAGACGAACTTGAAGTGCGTGTTGGCGCTCCAGTCGAGCTGCGAGAAGATCGCCTGCCGGTTGGTCTCGATGGGCTCCCAGAGCACGGTCTGTCGTCCGAGCGACCGGTCGTACGTGTCCACACGCTCCTCGGTGTGGGCCGCCCCGATCGCGAACCGCACCCGGTCCCCCGAGAACTTCCAGTTCCCCTGGGCCTCGACGCCCCAGCGCTGGTCATCCGTCGTCAACTCGTAGCCGACGACCAGCGCCTTCACCATGTTCACCTGCTCGCCCTCGCGCGAGGTGTAGTGCGCGAGGACGTTCCAGTGCGGGCTCGAGAAGTTGAGCCTGTAGAACGGGCGCTTCGAATCGAGGTTCTGCACGCGGCCGATCCCGGTCTGGAACACCGGGCCCTTGATCGTGGACAGCCCGATCTCGGCGGTTAGGAGCACCTTGTCGGAGAAGTAGCGATCGACGCGCACCGCGCCGAATCGGATCTCGTTGTCCTGCTCGCGCGGGAGCGTCCGCTCCCCGGGTAGGCAGTCGGTCTCGCCGACGAGCAGGCAGAACTCGGAGTACTCCGGCGCGACGACGACGTCCGGGTTGCGGGAGATGCTGTAGTCGCCGGAGTCCTTGAAGCCGGCCAGCACCTTCGCGTACCACCCGTCGCCGAACTGGAACGCCTGCCGGAAATCGACGCCCCGCGAGTTCAGCTCGCCGAACGTCGTGCGGAACAGTCCGCCCAGGCTGTCCTTGGGGGCCTTGCTCGTGATGTTCACCACACCGCTCGACGCGTTCGCGCCGTACAGGGCCGCGCTCGGACCCCGGATGAACTCGAGCTGGGCCACGTCGTCCAGCCCCCCCGAGATCGCGGCCCATTCCTGTGCGCCCAGGAGCACGACGCCGACATCGCGACCGTCGATGTACGTCGAGACCCGCCGGTTCAGCGAGCTGTTGAATCCCCGCGTGTTGAAGTTGAAGTCGTAGAGCCCGCTCTGCGTGACCTCGGCGCCGGGGGTGAACTCCAGGATCTTGGGAACCTGGCCGGTGGAGGCGACCTGCGCGATCTCCTCTTCGTGGATCGCGGTGACCGCCGCCGGGGCGTCGACGACCTTCGTCGCGAGCGCCTCGGCGACGACGGTCATCTCCTCGTACCCCTGCAGCTCCCAGTCCACCTCGAACTCGACCTTGACGGTGCCGGCCTCGGAGACGACCAGGGGCACGACCTTGGTCTCCTCGCCGCGCGTCAGGACGACGGCGTAGGTGCCCAGCGGGACCTTGCTGAAGCTGAAGTACCCCCCCGCGTCCGTGTCGTCGGTGCGCTTCAGCTCGTTGATCAGGACGATCACGCCCCCGACGCCGGTACCCTGCTTCGTGACGCGCCCCTCGACGTGGGCCGTGTCGTCGGCCGCGGCGAGCGGGCCCGTTCCGACACCGAAACACAGGCACAGGGCGAAGGCCCTCGATCGCTTCGACTTCATCTCGCCCCCACCCCGGGCGCGTGTGCGCCCCGCATGCGGCGTATACCGAAGCCTCCGCCGGTGGTCAAGGGTCTTCGCGAGCTCCGGCGACATTGGAGGCCCCGCGCGAGGTGTAGACTCCGCACTTTTCCGGAGGCCCCGCCATGAACCGCCCCGCCGTCGTTCCCGTCGCGCTCCTCGCCGCCTGCGCCGCGGTCGCCGCCGACCCCGGGGCGCCGCCCGAGAAGGCCGAGGAGCGCTTCATGAACGTCCTGGCGCTCAAGGGGATCCCCGCCGACGACCTGGTCCCGGCGATGCAGTTCATCTCCGCATCGCTCGGCGTCGACTGCGACTTCTGCCACGTGGACCGCAAGCCCGAGGCCGACGACAAGAAGAAGAAACTCGTCGCGCGGGAGATGATCGAGCTGCAGCGATCGATCAACCGGAACTTCAACGGCCACGTCGTCGTCACGTGCATGACCTGCCACAGGGGGTCGACCCGTCCGGAGGCCGTCCCGCCCGTGGCCGACGGATCCGCCCCCCCGGCGCAGCCCCCGGCGCCCGCCGCGCTTCCCGAGGTCACCGCGGTCCTCGACGCGTACGTGAAGGCGGTCGGCGGCAAGGAGGCGATGGCCGCGGTCGCAAGCCGCGTGCAGACCGGAAAGCTGACCGGGTTCGGGCCCGAGCCCTTCCCCGTCGAGATCCACGCGAAGGCGCCGAACAAGCGGATCTCCATCGTGAAGACCCCGCGCGGGGAGAACATCACCGCCTTCGACGGATCCTCCGGCTGGCTGGGCGGAGGCCAGCGCCCGGCGAAGGACATGGGCCCCGGGGAAAGCCGTGCCGCGAGCCTCGACGCCGACCTCGATTTCCCCGCCGACGTGCGCGAACGCTTCAAGGAGGTGCGCGTCGTCGCTCCGGAGACCATCGACGGCAAGCCGGCGACCCATCTCGTCGCGCGCAACGAAGGCGAGCCCCCGGTGGAGCTTTTCTTCGACCCGGCTTCCGGCCTGCTCCTGCGCGCGAAACGTTACGTCGAGACCCCGCTCGGCCGACTGCCCACGGAGATCGACTACGCCGACTGGCGCGACGCAGGAGGGGTGAAGGTCCCTTTCCGCTGGACGGTCGCGCGGCCGAGCGGCCGGTTCACGATCCAGATCGAGGAGACCAGGTCCAACGTCCCTGTGGACGACGCGAAATTCAGGAAGGGGGCGTGAGGGCCCGTCACGGAGGGGTGCAGCCGGCGAAGACCGGTCGCCCGGGAGGCGTCTCCATCGGGACGACCCCGGGGACGTCGAGGCCGTACGCTTCGTAGAACCGCGCGCGGTAGTCGCGCTGCCAGGTCGCGTACGAGGTGGTCGTGTCCTCGAGCGCGCCGATCCGCTCGAACAGGCGGAAGGCGGAGAGCTCCCGGCAGAAGTTGCACATGCGCCCGGGGGTGCGCAGGTCCGCCTCGCCGCCGAAGACCGTCGCGTTGTCGGCGCGGCTGCCGTTCATCAGGCACTTGAGCTCGGGGTGATACCCGTCCTCGACGTGACCGAACGCGCCGACGAGCCCCTGGACCGCCGGGTTCTGGGCGCCCCCCGCGACGAGGTGGCTCCAGGGCACGTCGCCGCAACCCGATTCGCACACGACGTTCGACACGTTCGCCGACGTCCACGCGCCGGTGCGCGGGACGCAGGCAGGATCTCCGTCGAGGTCGAGGTACTCGTCGCGCAGCCGCGCGAAGGCGTGGGCGAACTCGTGCGGGCGGTGGTGCGCGAAGGCCGCGGCGACCGTCCGGCCCGCGTTGGACGGATTCGTCAGCAGCGCCGTCCGGCCGCTGAACCCCGACCGGGCCCGCGCGGGCTCATACACCATCGTCGCCACGACCACATTCTTCGCCATGCCCCGGGTACGTTCGGCGGTCGTCGGGTAGAAAGTCGTCGGCGGGAACGGGAGCCTCTCGACCGCCGCCCAGACCCTCGCCTCGACGACGTCCGTCGCCGCGGGGTCCGAGAAGTCGATCTCGCCGCCGAGGTCCACGGGGACGCGAAACGCGGTGTCCTCCACGGCGCCCCCCGCGACGATGCGCGCGTTCGAGACGGCGGGGAGCTTCCAGAAGCAGAACGCCTCCCGGAAGGTGTCGAAGACCTCGAGCCGCCCCCACGCGTCCATCCAGTCCGAGACGTCGTTGGGGGCGTCGACGTGAAAGCGCCGCAGATCCGCCGAGGTGTATCCCTCGGCGAGGATCAGCACGTGGACCAACCGCCCTGGGTCGAGCGCGAGCAGCCGGCCGGTGCGGACGTCGGGGATCAACCCCGTGCCGCACGACACCGCGCAGATCGCGCCGTCGACGCACGCGGGCTGGGTCACGCGGATCTCCTGCCTGCAGGTCGCGGAGGAAGCGCCCCCCGCACCGTGGGCGACCAGCGTGTACGCGGCGTCGGCGAGCGGGCGGACGGCGAGCGAGCCGCTCGCGTCGACCTCCCCGCCGTTGAGCGTGACCCGCACGGCCCCCGACGACGTCCACGTGAGCATGCTCGAAGTCTCCCCGCCGGAGGGGAGCACATCGAGGCTCGCCTCGAGGCTGCACCGCGGCTGTCCGGCGGAACGCACGTCGATGCGGCGGAGCCCTTCGACCGGAGCGACCGCCTGCGCGTGGGCGACGCCGAGCAGCGACGCCATCGCCGCGACCACCCCTCCCGCCAGGAACTTCGTCGCGCCGTCGAGACCCACGCCCGCTCCTCCGTGCACCGCGAACATGGACTCTGTGCAAGGGCGCGGCCAGAGCACCGCCTTACGATTGCGTCATCGGATCGGGGTGCCGGCGTATCCTTCGCGCATGGGTACGACGCTCGCGGCTGTCCTGCTCGCATTGGCGGCCGGTCCGGAGGCCGCTCCCGTTCCGCCCGCGCTTCGGGTCGAGAGCCCCGTCGACGGCGCCGTCCTGACGACGCGCCAGCCCCAGCTGCGCATCTGTGCGTACGGAGGCGACGACCGGACGCGCGCCTCCTTCGTGGCGACCCTCGACGGCGAGACGATCACCGCCCGGTTCGAGTGGAGCGGGGATTGCGCGCACTGGACCCCTTCCGACGGGTGGCTCGGCCTGGACGAGCGCCATGCCTGGAGCGACCCGCCGTACGAGGAAGAGGGGTGGACCGCCGGAATGCGCGACGGCAGCCACGATCTCGAGGTGAGCGTCACCTTCGCCTCGGGCGAACGGATCGTCGAGCGGTCGCGATTCCGCGTCGAGACCCGGCGCCGGGCGGCGAGCCTGGCGATCGGCTTTCCGAAGGTCTCGCTCGACGGGTTCGAAGGACCGTTCGCCCCCACGCGCCAGGTCGAGGCGCGGTTCGGCGCGCTGCGTGTGTCCACCCTCGCGAAGGACGCGGGCGTCCTGAAGTACCGGGACAAGGCCCTGTCCATCGGGGGGATCTCGACCCGGCTTGGGGACGAAGGGGATCCGGGCGAGACGGAGACGTCGCTTTGGCGATTCGCGCTGGGCCGCCGCAGGGGGTACGGCTACCGGACCGGCGACGCCGGTTTCCTCGCGCCGTATCACGGCACGTCGATGTTCCTCGCGGATGCCGATGCGTACGACGGGCCTTTCGACCCCGCCGACGTCCTCGCCTTCGCTCCGTTCGACGGCGGCGTCCGCGTGGGAACCGGCTTCGAGGGCGGAATCGCGTTGGGGTTGAGCCGCTCGATCACGCTCGACGCGGGGTACGAGCAGTCGGCGGTCTACCCGCACTACGTCTTCTGGGAGGCACTGGGAAGTGGCCTGGTCCACGGCGTCGCGTTGCACGTCGCCGACGGCATCTCGCGTCAGGTCGCCCGAACCGCGCCGCGGGCCGCGCCGATCGTCTCGTTCCTGCTGCGCAACGGCATCTCCTACGTGATCCACCACCAGCGGCGCTCGGAGGTCAACTGGCCCTTCGGCGGCGGTGCGGGGCTGATCGACGAGGGGTTCAAGGTCTCCTTCACGTTCACGTACTGATCCGCGGGAGCCCCGGGTTCGCCGCGAGGAACGCCCCGGCCCAGCGGTAGTGCGCCAGCAGGTCCGGTCGCGCGCCCTCGAGGAGCGCGACCGCGGCGTAGAGCGCCTCGACCGAGGCCAGGCCGTGCTCGGGGTCGCGGCCGAGCTTGCTCTTGCGCGGGTACGCGGTGACGAGCTTCGGCAGGCGGCGGCGGACGAGATCTCCGTCGATGCGGCGCGCGAGCGTCGGCACGCGGTGCCACGCGCAGTCGATCAACAGCAGGCCGAGGCCGCGGTCCGGCGGCCCGAGCTCCTCCCCGTCCGGGTGGAGCCAGATGCGCCGCCCGACCTCCACGCGCCTGCCGCCGACGGAAGGGACGAAGCGCACCCCGTCCATCCCCCGAAGCGGCGTGACGGAGCACTTCCTGGCCGGCTCGCGCAGGTCGTGAACGATCAGGATGTCCACGCGCGGAGGTTAGCAGGCGGTGGCGGACGGCGAGCCCTTCCGTCGTAATCTTCTCCCGGAGGCCCCGATGAAGACCCTGCTCCACGACGCGACGGACCGAGCCCTCGCCTTCCTCGAGGAGTTGCCGCACCGCCGGGTCGCCCCGCCGGTCGACCTCGCCGCCCTTCGCGCGACGATGGGCGGCCCCCTCCCCGAGCGCGGGATCGCGGCCGGCGAGGTCCTCGCGCATCTCGACGACGCCGCACGCCCGGGGCTCGTCGCCTCCGGCGGGCCGAGGTTCTTCGGGTTCGTGATCGGGGGATCGCACCCGGTCGCGCTCGCCTCCGACTGGCTCGCGTCGACCTGGGACCAGAACCACGGCTTCTACGTCCTCTCCCCGCCGGCGTCGGTCGCCGAGGAGGTCGCCGCGCGGTGGCTGCTCGAGCTGCTCGGCCTTCCCTCCCGGTCGAGCGTCGCGTTCGTGACCGGCGCGCAGATGGCGAATTTCACCGCCCTCGCCGCCGCGCGCCACGACGTCCTGCGCCGCGCGGGGTGGGACGTCGAGACGCAGGGGCTCGCCGGTTCTCCCGGAATCGACGTGGTCGCGAGCGACGAGTCGCACATCACGGTCTTCCGGGCGCTTCGTTACCTCGGGCTCGGCACCGGAAACGTGCTCCGCGTCGAGAGCGACGACCAGGGGAGGATCGTCCCGTCGTCGCTGCGCTCGGTGCTGGACGCGTGCCGCCGCCCGGTCGTCGTGTGCGCGCAGGCCGGCGACGTGAATTCCGGCGCCTTCGACCCGTTCGACGAGATCGTCCCCCTCGTGCGCGAACGCGACGGGTGGCTGCACGTCGACGGCGCCTTCGGGTTGTGGGCGGCGGCGAGCCCGGGCCGCCGGCACCTCGTGCGCGGCGTCGCGGGGGCGGACTCGTGGTCCGTCGACGCCCACAAGTGGCTCAACGTCCCGTACGACTGCGGGATCGCGATCGTCGCCGACCCGGAGCCCCACCGCGCGTCGATGTCCACGACGACCTCGTATCTGATCAAGTCCGGCGGTGCCGAGCGCGACCCGGCCGACTGGACGCCGGAGTTCTCGCGGCGCGCGCGCGGGATCCCCGTCTACGCCACCTTGCGCCACCTCGGCCGCTCGGGCGTCGCCGAGCTCGTCGAGCGATGCTGCGCGTTGACCCGCCGCTTCGTCGATCGGCTGACGGCCTCCCCCGAGGTGACCGTCCTGAACGAGGTGGTCCTCAACCAGGCCCTGCTCCGCTTCCGCGACGACGATGCGACCACCCGCGAGGTGATCGCGCGCGTGCAACAGGAAGGGACCTGCTGGCTGGGGGGCACGACGTGGAAGGGGCGCGCCGCGATGCGGATCTCCCTCGTCAACCACCTCACGACCGAGGACGACGTCGACCGCTCGGCGGCGGCGATTCTCGGGTGCCTGGCGGAGGTCGC
>DASVAW010000059.1 GCA_036376135.1 Candidatus Polarisedimenticolaceae bacterium
GGCGACGTCGCGTCGAGGATCACACGCGACGATCCCGCGTCGAGCGGGAATCGCCTGAGGATCAGGGGCAGGAACACCTGCACGCCGTCGGCGTATCCCACGATCGCCACGGGGTCACCGCCCTGGCGGCGGGCCTCCAACCCGACGTACGCCGCGGTGTGATAGAAGTCGTGATCCAGTTCCGCCAGAAGGCCGGACCAACGCCCGTCCGCTGGCGTAAGAACGTCGAACCCAGAGAGGTCGTGGTTTGTGCTCGTCACGAGGACCGAATCTCCAGTCGGAGGCGAGCGCTTCGCACTCCGCGGATCCCAAACGATAGGTTTCCGGCTCGACGACTGCCACCGGCCCCGCCGGCGGTGGACCCCGCAGGGCGAGGATGGGCCCCGGATGGAGCCGCGGATCCATGAACGCCACAGGCCGCCGAATGCCGGATCTGTAATCGGCAGGTTCTCGCGGCTGCCATGAAGATCCTGATGGCCGCCTCCGCGAGGTCGACGAACACGGCGTCTCTGGTCGAAGGACTTGCGAACTGCGGCGACGAGGTTCACGTCGCGACGCTGCACCCCGGGCCCCTCCCGGCCGCCACCGTGCACTCCTTGGGAGCTGCGTCGCGAGGGCTGAGCCGGACGGCGTTCCTCGCCGCCGTCCCCGCGTTCCGAAGGCTTCACCGGATGCTCGCCCCCGACATCACGCTCGGGTACTACGCGAGTTCGTACGGGGTCTTGACCGCATTCGCGCCCGGCCCGCGCGTCGTCGCGACTGCGGGGGGCGATGTGCTGCGCGAGGCCCAGGACTCGGCGCTGCGCCGTCTCGCGATCCCGCTTCTCGCGCGGCTCGCCCTGTCCCGCGCCGACCTCGTGTTGTGCTGGGCACCCCATCTCGCGCGCGCGGCGCGGGCACTGGGAGCGACCGACTCGAGGATCATGACCCTCCCCAGGGGAATCGACACCGAGCTGTTCCGTGTGCCCGATCGACCGCCCGAGCACCCCCCCACCATCGTTTCCACACGGGCGCTGGATCCGTTCTACCGTCCGGGCGTCCTTCTCGATGCGTTCGCGCTGGCGCGCTCGCAGGGCCTCGAGGCGAGGCTCGTGTTCGTGGGGGACGGTCCGGCGGCTCCGGAACTGCGCGATCGATCGGCCAGCCTCGGCATGGACGGCGTGGTGACGTTCACCGGACGCCTGACGGTCGTGGAGCTCGCCGAGCGGCTTCGGCATTCCCACGTCTACGCGAGCTTCCCGAAGAGCGAGGGCTTGAGCGCTTCGTTGCTCGAGGCCATGGCGACGGGGCTGCTGCCCGTGGTCAACGATCTCGCGGCGAACACGGAGTGGGTCCGTGACGGGGCGAACGGACTCACCGTCCGCGAGCCGGTCACGCCTGCATCCATTGCGGCCGCCCTGCGTCGGGCCGTGGACGACGCTTCGCTCGCAACGTGGGCACGCGAGAAGAACCCGGTCCTGGTTCGCCAGCTCGCCTCGCGGAGCGCGAACGCGCTCCGGTTCCACGATGCGTTCCGGGAATTGGCCCGTTCCCGCGGTCGGGACGTTTGAGGCGGGACGCGATAAGATCCACCCACGGGGTGCGACCCAAGGCTCGGACGTTCCTTGCGCGCCTGCCCGTGTTGCGGAGGGTTGGCGGTTCATGAAGATCCTGTTCATCAGCCAGTTCATCGCCCGACCCGATCAGCCCGGCCAGAACCGTATCTTCGATTTCCTCCAGCGGCTCGTGAAGGAGGGACACCGGGCCCACGTCGTGACATGCGGCGTCCACTACCTGACGGCCACGCTCGACGCGGAGCTCGCTCGGGCGAAGTTCATCGAGACGCGCTGGGGTGACGTCGACGTCACCCTGACGTACGCGACACCGGGATTCCGGAGCGGGACCGTCGCACGCCTGCGTTCGTATCTGAGCTTCGTGTGGTACGCCATGCGCGCAACCCTTCGCGAGCGCGACGTCGACGCGATCATGGTCTCCATCCAGCCGATGTTCGTCGCGCCGCTCGCGTGGTTCGTCGCGAAGCTGCGCCGAGTTCCGTTCATCCTCGAGGTGCGGGATATCTGGCCGGACGTCGCCGTCGAGATGGGCATGCTCACCAACCCCTTGATGATCGGGCTCGGCAGGCGCCTGGAGCGTTTCGTCTACCGCAGCGCCCACCACATCATCGTGATCGGGCCGGAGATGAAACGCCTGCTCGTCGCCCGAGGAGTACCGGAGTCGCGCATCGACGTGGTGCCGCAAGGATTCCAGCCGCCTCCTTCGCCTCCTTCGCCGGCCGGTGACATCCGGGAGCGCCTGGGGCTTCAGGGGAAGTTCGCCGTCATGTATACCGGCTCCTTCGGGGTTGCCAACAACGACCTTCCCATGGTCCTCGACGCGGCCTCGCGACTCCGCGACCACGGGGACATCCGCTTCGTGCTCGTGGGGGACGGGAACCGGAAACAGGAATACGTGGAACGGTGCCGTCGTGAGGGGCTCACGAACGTCCAATTCGAACCCATGGTGTCGAAGAACGAGGTCCACTCGATGCTCTCGGCGGCGGACGCGTGCGTCATGACGCTGCCGCCGGGAGACTTCTTCAGGATCTGCCTGCAGAACAAGATCTTCGACTACCTGGGCAACGGTAAACCGGTCGTCGCAGCCGTGGCGGGTGACCAGGAAGACCTGCTCCGCACGTCGGGCGGAGGGCTCGTCGTGCCGCCGGGTGATCTGGATGGACTCTGCCGCTCCGTGCTCCAACTTCGCGACGATCCGGAACTCCGGCGCCGAATCGGTGAGTCCGGTCGGTCCTATGTCGGGCGGCACCTGATGCGGGACGACCTTCTCGAGCAGTACGTTCGCCTGCTGGAGCGAACGGTGAATCGCGCATGACCCGTGTTCTCAGTGTTGGGATCGCGATCGTCGCGGTCATCGTCGCGTCGCCGCTCGCCGCGCTCATCGCAATCTGCATCAAGCTGGAGGACGCGGGGCCGGTCTTCTTCCGACAGGATCGGGCGGGACAGGGAGGCCGGAACTTCCGGCTGCTCAAGTTCCGCACGATGGTCACGGACGCGGAGCGCAAGGGGTTGGGGGTGAACGTCGCGCCGAACGACGATCGGATCACGCGAGTGGGTCGCGTGCTCCGACGTTGGAGCCTCGACGAGCTTCCGCAGTTCCTGAACGTGCTGAAGGGCGACATGAACGTGGTCGGACCCCGGCCGGCGCTCCCCTTCCAAGCCGCTCGGTACACGCCTTCGGAGCGGCGACGGCTGGAGGTTCGACCGGGCCTCACCGGCTGGGCTCAGGTCCACGGACGCAACGCCCTCAGCTGGAAGCAACGCATCGAGCTGGACGTCTGGTACGTCGATCACCGCAACCTCGCCGTGGACCTGCTCGTGCTGCTACGGACGCCGGCCGCGATGCTGCGTTCGGAGGGGCTGTACGAGCCGGGCGCCGGGCTCGACGACGAGTTCAACGCGCCCGAGGGCGAGCCCCCGGTCGGAGGGGCCGGACCGTGACCGACGGCGCCATCGTCGCGATCCCGCCCGAGGATCACGGGGCCTGGTGGGATGCCATCTCCGATCTCCCGGATGCCCACCCCTTCTACCACCCGGACGTGCTCTCCCACCTGGCCCGGCAGGACGACTCCCGTGCCGAGCTCCTGACGTACCGCGAAGGGACGAAGAGCGCGTTGCTGCCGTGGCTCGTGAGGGACCTGCCCCCTCGAGTCGTCGATCGCGTCGGGGGGAGATTTCGACACGATGCGGTGGGGCCGGACTACGGCGGGCCGGTAGGCTCCTTCGACGCCGACGTGCTGGGCCGCTTCTACGACGCCCTGGGCCGGTTCGCGGCGGACCGTGGCATCCTCACGGCGTTTCTCCGCCTGAACCCGTTCGGAGGAGTGCAAGCGCTCCTCGAGCACTGCCCGAACATCCAATCCGATCGCGACATCGTGTGGCTCGATCTGACCCGAGGATTCGACGCCTTGTGGGCCGAGTTCGCCCATTCGGCTCGCAAGAACTACAAGCGGGCGCTGGCTTCGGGGCTCGAGTTCACGGCGTCGACCAGCGATGAGGCCGTGGAGGGACTGGCGGGCGTCTACGCGGCCACGATGACGCGTCGTCACGCCGAGGATCGGTACCGCCTGGACCTCGAGTTCTTTCGCGGCCTGACGCGACTCGCGGGGACCAGCACGCTCATCGTGACGGCTCGGCTCTCGGGCCGGCCGGTCGCCAGCCACCTCTACCTCTGCGACAGCCGCTACGCGTTCTCCTATCTGGGAGGGGCGCTCTCCGAATTCGCTGCGTGCCGGCCGACGAACGGTGTGGTGACCGAGGCAATCAAGCTGCTTTCCGGGCGCGGCGCAACCCGTCTGGTTCTGGGTGGTGGATACCACGCGGGAGACGGGATCGAACGATTCAAGCGGACGTTCTCCCGCTCGACCATCGGCTTTCGGACACAACGGCTCGTCTTCGACGAATCGGCCTACCAGGCCGCCACGACGGAGCAGCGGGAGGACGCGAGGACGTCGGTGACCGACTTCTTCCCCGCCTACCGCGCGACCGACTCGTAGGCAGCCTCCATGCGGTGCACCATCGCGTCGAGCGTGAAGTGCGCCCCGATCCGTTCACGGGCAGCGGCACCCATGCGGCGCCGAGTGTCCGGTGCGGCCAGGATCGAGCGAATCGCGTTCGCGAGCGCTTCCGGGGAAGCCGGCGGCACGACGAGACCCGTGACGCCGTGTTCCACGACCCTGGAATTGGCGCCCACGTCCGTGACGACGGCGGGGATTCCCTCCGCGTGAGCCTCCAACAGTGCGTTGGACATCCCCTCCTCCAATGACGACAGCACGAAGAGGTCGGACGAAGCAAGCACCTCGCGCACGGCGCGCACCGCACCGGGCAGGAGGACGACCGACTGCAACCCGAGCTCGGCTCTCAGGGACTCCAACCTCGCGCGCTCCGGTCCCTCTCCGCAGATCAGGAAATGCGTGCCCGGGAACGCCGTCACGACCTGCTTCGCCGCGCGCAAGAGATGGTCGAGGCCCTTCCGGGGATGGAGGCTCGCGAGCGTCACCACGATCGGGCGGCCGGGCAGGCGCCCCCCCAGCGCCTGCTCCGCCGTTTCGAGCGAAGCACCGCCGCGCGGCGACTCGAGCTCGATGCCGTTCTCGACGACCTCGATTCGCTCCGACGGAACGCCCCGCTCGGCGAATCGTTCCTTGACCGGATCGCTCACCGCCACGATCCGGTCGGCAAGTCGCAATACCGCGACGTAGAGACTCATCCTCAGACTCGAGTACTTGTCGTCCATGTTCCGGAGCCCCGCGACCACGAGCGTTCCCCGGCTCAGGCGCGTCGCCAGGATCGCCTGGACATTGCACTCGAAAAGCAGGCTATGAAGGACGTCAATGCGCCGTTCGCGCACGAGCCGCGCGAGGCGGACGACCGCTCGAAGGGAGGACGGGCCGTAGAGCGGCCCCCGAGAAGCGATCTCGACGACCTCGATCCCTGCATCCTCGAGCTCCCGGAGGTATTCGCCACGACGTTCGCGGCAGAGGACGAGGACGTCGAATCGCGAACGGTCCAACCGAGGAGCCAGGAGAGAGACGTGCCGCTGCGCGCCCCCGCCGCCGAGCGAGCCGATGAAGAGCGCCAGGCGGATGCGCTTCCGGCTCATCGACGCGCCGAGTTGCGGCCGGAGGAACTCAAGCCGCGCGCCCCTCGAGCACCCCACGCAGCGCGTCCGCCACGTAGTGCACGTCCTCGGCGGTCATTTCCGGGAACATCGGGAGGGAGAGGATCGTGTCGCAGATCGCCTCCGCCGTCGGGAACGACCCCCGCCTCAGGCCGAGGTACGCGTACGCGGGGAGCAGATGGACGGGCAGCGGGTAGTGCACCCCGGTGGCCACACCGCGCTCCTCGAGCGCCGCGCGAACGCCCTCACGGTCGGCGACCCGAACCACGTAGACGTGGTACACGTGTTCCGCGCCTTCCGTCTCCTCCGGGAGCCGCAGTCCTGGGATTCCGGACAGGGCCTCCCGGTACAGCCGGGCGACGCGACGCCTCCCCGCGGACCAGTCGGTCAGGTGCGGCAGTTTCGCCCTCAGGATCGCGGCCTGCAGCGCGTCGAGGCGGCTGTTCACCCCTTCGAATTGGTGGTCGAACTTCCCCTCCCGTCCGTGGTTCCGCCACATTCGGACCTTCGCGGCGAGGGCGTCGTCGTTCGTCGCGACGGCCCCTGCATCCCCGTAGGCCCCCAGGTTCTTGCCGGGGAAGAACGAATAGGACGCGACGTCCGCGAGCTCCCCGAGGCGGCGGCCGTTCACGCGCACACCGTGCCCCTGCGCACAGTCCACGATCGTGGCGACGCCGCGACGCCGGGCGGCGTCGAGGACGCCGTCGAGACCGGCGGGATTGCCGTAGATCGGAACCGGAAGAACCACGCGCGTCGCGGGCGTCCATGCCCGCTCGAGCGTCTCCGCCGTCATGCAGAACGTGGTGGCGTCGACGTCGCAGAGCGTCGGTCGCCCGCCCGCCTGGGTGACCGCCTCGGTCGTCGCCATGAAGGTGTGCGCGGGAGCGACCGCTTCGAAGCCGGGCGCAAGACCCATCGCACGCATGATCAGGACGAGGGCGTCCGTCCCGTTCGCGACGCCGACCACGTGCCGGAAGCCGCTGTACGCCGCGAACTCACGCTCGAAGGCCTCCACCTCGGGGCCGAGGATGAACGAGGTATTCCCGATCACCCGCGCCACCGCGGCGTCGATCTCGGGGCGGATCGCGAGGTACTGGGCCTTGAGGTCGAGAAACGGGACCTTCTTCGTCGTCGCGGGCATGGGTTCCTCCGGAATCTAGTCGCGCGATCCGTCGTCCGTGGCCAGCCACTCCTCCACCACGCGTATCAGCATCTCCCTCCACGGCGGCATGCCGTAGATGTGATTGGAGTCCGGAATGCTGACTCGCGCGTGGCGTGAGGCGTACTCGCCTCCCGGCGCGAGATGGTGCCGACCGAAGTGCTCGTCGAACGCGAACGTGCTCGCGTCGTTCGCGGCGGTCACGAAGAGGGCCCGGCCGCCCCGTCGGTGGAACGCCCCGAGGGCTTCCACGAACATCGGGTTCAAGACCTCGCCCGCCGCAGCCGCGCCCGGCGCCGCGCCCCCTGCGGTCCCGTCGCCCGCCGGTGCGACAGCGAGGTTCGCCGCCGCGGCCCGCTTGAGCGTCGAGAAATCCGTGCGGAGACTCAGGAGGTTGAGCCACGCGCGCCAGTCCTTGGCCCGCCGCAGATACGCGCGGAGGATCCTCCTGGAATGCGCCTTTCCAGTGATCCGCGGGCCGCCCCCCTCACTCGCGTCTCGCAAGGTGACGGGAACGTCGATGAGGACGAGGCGGCGGACATCCGCGTCCTCCCCCGCCTCGAGCAGCACGCTGATCGCCCCGCCGCAGTTCCCCATGCCGACGACCTCGTCCAGTCGGCAGGTTCGTCGGAACTCGGCCGCGGCCGTTCGCACGCAGTCGACGAAGCACCCTTTCTGCACGGTCTGCCAGAGATCGACGAGCGGCTGCTCCGGAAGTTCCCCGACGCTGTCCCCGATTCCGGGTGGGTCCACCCGCAGGACCCAGTACCCGTTTCCCGCCAGGCGACGCGCGAGGCGCACGTTCAGCCGGTTCGGGGCGACGCGGCTCTTGAGACCGGGATTCAGCAGGAGAATGCCGACCCTGCGGCGCCGTGGACCGTCCGGGGCGTGGAGCATCGCGAAGCTCGGATCCCCCGCGATATCGAGAACAACGGGCGTTTCCGCGAGGGGCGCGGGATCCGGCGCGATCATCGGAGGCGTCCCAACTCGTCGAGCCACCGAACCGTCGCCTCCGCCGCATCCGGGGACGCGGTCCGGTAGCGCCGCACGTCGTTCCAGAACGGCTCCTCGTCAAACCTCCGATACGCGATGCGCGTGCGCGGCCCCCCCCGATCGGCGAGGGCCTTCACGGGCGTGGCGGCGTCGGCAGAGCCCTTTCGAAGCTCCACGACCAGCGCCTCCGGACAACTCCCGGGAAAGGCGCCATCGCCCAGGCCTCCCGACGCGGTCGCCTCTCGCCAGAATCGACCGGTCAGCCCGTACCCTTCGATCACGACCGCTTCGTCCCGCAGCAGCCCCTGCACCAACGCATCGCGATTCCGCTGGACCCTTCCGTGGAGTCGCACCTGGAAGGTCAGGTTGATGCGCAGGCACTCGCGAAGCCACGACGCGACGTCCACGACGGGCTCCCAGAGTACGGCCGGGAGCCCCAGCCGGGCGGCGGCCCTCCCCGCGAGTGTCCCGCCGAGGCGCAGCCCGGCGAGGACCGGCTTTCGTCCCGTGCGTCCCTCGGTCCATTCGGTCGCCTCGACGACGTCGCGCTCCAGATCTTCGAAACCGAACTCCTCGAACTCCCCCTCGCTGTCGCCGTGCCCCGAGAGATCGAACCGCACGACGACGTGGCCCGCGGCGGCGACGCGACGCGCCAGGTCCACGAGGACCCGGTGAGCCCAGAGTTTCTCCTCGAAGTGGGGGTGGCAGAGGACGAGTGGAGGCGCCGGAAGGGTGTCGCCCGGTGGCTCGTGCACGATCGCGAACTTGCGGCGCCCCGGCGCTCCGAAGAAGAGCGGGATCTCCCGCACTCCCGCGACCTCGGCAAACGACGACCACGCCACGACGATGGCTCCTCGCCCGCCCTAGCGACCCGGCTCGCCGTAGGGAAGCCGGTCCACGGTGTTGATCTGCCGGGCGGGGTTCCCCACCACGACGGCGTCGTCGGGCACGTGACGGACCACGACCGAACCGGCCCCGACGAGCGCCCGTTCGCCGATGCGCACGCCCGGAAGAAGCGTCGCGTTCGCCCCGACCTTCGCCTCCGCACCGACGTCCGCACCGAGAAGCTCGTGCTTCACGTTCCTCGACCGCGGGTATCTCGCGTTGGTGACGCACACCCGGGGACCGATCCAGCAACCGCGACGCAGGATCGACATCTCCGGAATGAAGGCCTGCGAGTGGATCCGGACGCCGTCCTCGATGACGACGTGGTGCTCGACGACCGAGCCCGTTCCGATGCTGACGTCGCGTCCGATCGCGTTCTCCTCGCGGATCAGCACGTGATGGCCGGTCTGGAAACCCGCTCCGATCCGATTCCCCGCGTAGATGACGGTGTGGGAGCGAATGACCGCGCCGTCGCCGATCACCGTCTCGAGTTCGCCCGGCGTGCGACCGGCAGGAGGCTCACCGAGGATCACGTAGTCGCCGATCTTCACGTCGGCGCCGAGCCTCACGTTCGGGTGGATCGTGGCCTTGGGGTTCATCGTGGAACGGCCTCGTCAGCGCGCCGCACGGGCCGGGCGAGAAATGCGCGATGGTAGGATTCGACGGAAGGGGGTGAGGATTCATGGCGTCCGCGGCTCGACGGGCCATCGCCGCGACACGGCTGTTCCTGCGATACGGCGCGGCAGCGGTGCGCCTGCAGGCCGATCGCCGGGCCTCGCTCGTGCTCCGCTACCACGCGATCGGCGAGCCGGAACGGGTCGCGTCGTACGTTTCGCCCGGAATCAGTCTGACGGCGCAGCGGTTCCGCGAACACGTCGGCTTCCTGACGTCGCGTTACGCGGTGATCGACCTCGACGAGGCGGTCCGGCGGGCCCGCGAGGGACGCGCACCGGGAACGCGCCCCGGCGTCGTCCTCACGTTCGACGACGGGTACCTCGACAACTTGATCGGGGCGCTCCCCGTCCTTTCGGAGTTCGGCGCCACCGCGACGATCTACGTCGTGTCCGGCGCGGTGCACCCCGGGCCTCCCATCTGGACCATGCGCCTGCGAAGGATGTTGCATGACTCGAACGGCGCGCGTGGTCGCTGCCCCGCGCCGATCCCGGTCCCGGCGGAGACCCCCGAGGAACGCGCCGCCGCGGCCCGGCCGATCACCCGGTGGCTGCGCGGATTGCCCCGAATCGAACGGGAATCGGCGCTCTCCCGGATCGCGACGTGGCTTGGGGCGCCCCACGGCGAACCCGAGCCGGTCATGATGAACGCAGCTCAATTGCGGGAACTCGACGCCGCGGGGATTACCGTCGGAGCGCACACCGTGAGCCACCCCCTGCTCACAGCCGTCCCCGTAGACGAGGCCGAGCGCGAGATCCGCGACTCCAAGGACGAGTTGGAGTCCATCCTGGGCCGACCCGTCCGTCACTTCTCCTATCCCAACCCGGGGAGCGGCAGGCACGAGAACCCGACGATCCGCGAACTGGTGCGGCACGCGGGCTACGCGACCGCGGCGACCTCGCTCGACGGGCTCGTGACGAGGCAGTCCGACGCCTACGCGATCCGACGGCTCGGCATCAACGCGGGCACTCAAGAGCGGCTCCTCTTCAGGATCCTGGAGCGGGTCACGCCTCGTTAGCTCCGGTGGCGACGGCGCTGCGCTTCCGGCGGACGTATTCGGCCGTCAAGCGCACCGAGTCCAGGTTCTCGGGGGTGAGCTCGTCGTCCTCGACTTGGATCGCGAAGGTCTGCTCGAGAAACGCGACGAACTCGAGCACTCCGGTGGAGTCCATCAGTCGGCTCTCCAGAAAGGACTGCTCGAGACCGACCGCCGGCGGGCCTCCGGGCACAAAGAACTGCTCGGCCACGAATCTGCGGATGGTCTCTTCGATCTGTTGACTCACATGGTCTCCGATGAGAACGCGAGGGGACGCTCAGACTCGGTTCGCGTCGAGCCAACGCATGAGGTCCGAGCGCTTGTAACGCAGCGACGACCGCGTACCGACGCCGATGCGGTACGCGGGGATGACGTTGTTCTTGGTGAGTTCCCAGAGCTTCGTCCGACCGATCTTCAGGAGGTGCCGCACCTCCTCGGTCGTCAGGAACTCCTCTCGTTCGACGGGCGCTTCGCGCAATTCCTTGGTGACTCCCACGGCCCTACCTCCCGACCCCACCGAGGCACGCGATCGGCGTGCGATAATCAACGCTACCGTGGTCACTCACGAAGATACCGTTGAGCCCCTGCGCCGCCTGTTGCGGGCCGTCGTGAACGGCGCCGAGATCCGACACGCGCACGGGGTCGATTGGGATGACGCTTCGAGGCTGCTGGCCGCCCACCGGCTCCAGCCTCTCGCCGAGCGCGGGCTGAGAGACGCGGGCGGGGCCCTCGATCCGCACCGGGAGGCGTTGATCGAGTCCGCCCGCCGCCTCCGCCTTCGGAGCGCGCTGCTCCGTCTCGAGCTCGCCCGACTGGTGATCGGCCTCGAGGCCGCAGGGTGCGAGCCCATCGTCCTGAAGGGCGCCGCCCTGGCCCATACCGCCTATTCGGATCCGGGCGACCGGTACTTCGGCGACCTCGACATCTTGGTTCCGAAAGAGCGCCTCACGGACGCCGCGCGCGTCGTGGAGGCCGCCGGATACACGACGTCCCGCCACGCGCGAGCCAGCGCCGCCCAATACGACCGGCATCATTTCCATCGGGTGCTCGTTTCCGCCGCGGGGGTCCGCGTCGAGCTGCATTGGGATCTGACGCGGCCGACCAGCGCATTCCGATTCGACCTGGCCGGTTTCCGCCAACGGAGCCGCACCATCGACGCCGAAGGTACCCGCCTGCGCGTCCCGTCGGACGGCGATCAGGTCCTTCACGCCGCCTGCCAGGCCGCCAAGGACGGTTTCCTCGAGCTGCGGCGCGTCGTGGACGCGGCGAAGCTCGCCCGTTGCGGCGCCTTCGACGAGGCCGAGCTTGCCGAACGAGCCCGGCTGCAGGGCCTCCGAACGCCGACGTGGTTGCTCGCCGCCCTCGCCGGCGATCTCGCGGGTGCAACCCTTCCGTCCGATCTGTTGGACCGCGTCCGACCGAATCGGCTCACGGTTCGTTGCCTTTCGGCGGCCCGCCTCCCGGACGCGCTGCTTTCCACGGCTCCACGCCGAGCCGGCGAGCGGCAGTGGGTTCGGTGGTGGTGCTCCCCGAACGCCCGCGCGGGAATCCGCGCCGCGGCACAGTACGTGTTCCCCACCGCGGAGGACGTCTTCGACGAGGGCGACGCCCCGAGCTTCAAGGCCGATCCGCTCGGTTCCACGCTCGCGACTCTCCGCCGCGCCGGTTCCGCGGCACGCGTCGCCTTGGTCTTCGGCGCGCGTCTGCTCGACGGCGGGAGCGGTCCTCGCGGCTAGACGGCGGCTCACGACGACTCTCCCCGGAACGAGATCATCGGCACCGGCATCGGTTCCGGCTCCTCGTTCGGTGCGTACTCCGGAACGATGCGGCGCAGGCCCGCGCGGATCCCCGCGAAGTCCATGCGCAGGGCCTTGTCGGTCAGGATCTTGATCTCCGAGAGGAGCTTGAGCGGGTCGGTGCCGTCCCCGCGGACGCACGTGATCTTGGGGTGCGTCGTCGGTTCGAGGGGTTCGGTGTGGTAGTTCAGTTCCTCGTCGAGCTTCTCGCCGGGGCGGAGGCCGACCTCCCGGACCTCGACGTCGCGCCCGGGCTCGAGGCCGGCCAGCCGGATCATGTTCTCGGCGAGATCCCAGATGCGCACCGGTTCGCCCATGTCGAGTACGAAGATCTCGCCGCCGCGCCCCATGGCGCCGGCCTGGATGACGAGACCGGCCGCCTCGGGGATCGTCATGAAGTACCGGCGAATGTCCCGGTGCGTCACGGTGATCGGCCCGCCCTGGGCGATCTGTCGCTTGAAATGGGGGATCACCGACCCACGGCTGCCGAGCACGTTGCCGAATCGGACGGCGCAGGCGACGGTGTGCTGGTACATGTTGGAACGGATCAGAAGCTCCGCGACCCGCTTGCAGCAACCCATGACGCTCGTCGGATTCACCGCCTTGTCCGTCGAGATGCACACGACGCGCTCGACGCGATAGGCGTCGGAGACCTCCAGCACGTTCTTGGTCCCCACGACGTTGTTGAACACCGCCTCGTCGGGGTTCATCTCCATCAGCGGGACGTGTTTGTCCGCCCCGGCGTGGAAGACGAGCTGCGGCCGGTACATCGCGAAGATCCCCTCGAGCTTCTTCTTGTTGATGACGTCGCCGATCACCTGGACGAGGCGGGTAAATCCGGCCTGGCGACTGAGCTCGTTGTGGATCTCGTAGATGCTGTTCTCGCCGCGGCCGAACAGCTGGATCTCGGCGGGCCCGAACTTCAGGATCTGACGGCAGAGCTCGGAGCCGATCGACCCCCCGGCGCCGGTGACGAGCACCCGCTTGCCGCGGACGTAGGCGGCGATCATCGAGTGGTCGAGCGTGGCGACGTCGCGCCCGAGCAGGTCCTCGACTTCCACGCTGCGGAGGTCGCCGAGCTCGACCTTGCCGTCCTGGATGCGGCTGAGGTCGGGGAGGATCTTGAACGTCGCGGGCGTGTTCCGGCAGACCTCGACGATCGTCCGCACGTCGCGGCCGCGGGCCGAGGGAATCGCGATCAGGATCTCCTTCACGTCGTGCGCGGCGACCAGCCGAGGGATGTCGAGCGTGCGGCCGAGCACCGGCACCCCGTGGATCCGCTGCCCCTGCTTCAGGGGGTTGTCGTCGACGAAGGCGACCGGGTTGTAGTCCATGCGCTGGTTGCGGAACATCTCGCGGACGATCATCTCGCCGCCGTCCCCGGCCCCGACGACCAGCACGCGGCGCGATTTGCGCCGCGGGCGCGTGCCGAGGAACTGGGCCGCGACCGTCGCCCGGCCGCCCGCGTAGGAAGCCTCGTGGAAGATGCGCACGGACAGCCGCGCGGCCCCCGCGAGCAGGACGGCGATCGCGAGGTCGATGAACGGCACGGAGCGCGGCAGCTGCATCGAGTCGGGGAGGAAGAACCCCACCGTGATGATCGCGGCGCAGGACACGAGCGCCGAGTGTCCGAGGAACTGGAGGTCCCGCAGGCTCGCGTATCGCCAGATCGTCCGGTACGAACCGAAGTAGGCGTGGACGAGGAGCTTCGTCGCCACCACGGCCGGGAGCGTAAGCAACAACGTGCGGCGGTACGGCTCGGGAAATCCGTCCAGCCGCGCCAGATACGCCAGGACGTACGCGAACGCGAAGATGCCCGCATCGGCGGCCATCTTCGCGATCACCGGCGCTACGGTCCGGAGGCGGGGAGCGGGGGTCATCGGGACGTCACCTCTTGACGAATCGTGGACGCGACGACGGACGGCTTCGCGGCTCGGGATGTCTTCGGACTCGGAGCGAGCGCCAACACGGCGGCCGCGGTCCGGGCGGCGTCGTGACGGATCTTCCCTGAGCCCGTCGCGAGTTCGGCGACCACCAGGCGCTCGCGCCGGCCGGATCGGAGAGGCTCGAGCACGGGCTCGGAACCCTCGGCGGCGTACGGCGCCAGCCGCCACGGCTCGACGGCAGGGCCGTGGGCCAGCACCGCGTCGACCATCCCGGCGCCGAGATGGGCGTCGATGGCGTCGAGGTGGGCGTTGAGCCGCATCCCCGAGGTCTCGCCGGGCTGGGTCATCAGGTTGGAGACCAGGACGCGGATCGCCGCCGTTTCACGCAGCGCGCGGGCGAGGTCGCCGACACAGAGCACGGAGAGCAGGCTCGTATAGAGGCTGCCGGGGCCGATCACCAGCAGGTCGGCCTCGCGGATGGCGGACACCGATTCCTCCGGCGCCGAGGCGTCGGACGGCTCGAGCCAGACCCGCCGCACGGACCGCTCGGAACGACCGATGCTCGACTCGCCGTTCAGGAGGCTGCCGTCCTCCAACTCGGCATGCAGCGCGAGGGGGACCGTCGTCGCCGGGAGAACCCGCCCCGCGCAGCCGAGCAGCCGCCCCGCCACCTCCAGGCCCCGCAGGTGGCAGCCCTCCTGCTCCGCAAGCGCCGCGAGCATCAGGTTTCCTACCGCATGTCCGGCGAGCTCTCCGGTCCCGAGATAGCGGTGGGCGAAGAGCTTCGCAAGCGGGGAGGGGTCCGGCGCCAGCGCCAGAAGGCAGTTCCGGAAGTCTCCGACCGGCAATCCCCCGCGCTCCCGCCGGATGCGCCCGGACGATCCCCCGTCGTCCGCGGTCGCGACGACGGCGGAGATCTCGAGGGCGCGCCCCTCGCGCGACTCGCGGGCGAGGCCGCGGAGAACGGCCGAAATGCCGTTCCCACCGCCGACCACGGTGACGCGCAGGGTGCTTCTCACTTCGTGGTGCCTCGTGACGCGTCGTCCGCGTAGCGATACGGGTCGTAGTCGTCGTAGCGGTAGTAGTAACGATCGACCGGCGTCGCCACGACGTCGTTCAGCACGACGCCGAGCAAGGGGCCCGCCTCGAGGGACTCCAGCGCACGCTCGACCGTCGCCCTGGCGGTGGCCCCCGCCCGCACGACGAGCAGCGTGCCGTCGACGAGCGGCTGCAGGACGGTGGCGTCGGAGAACGGGACGCACGGGGGCGTGTCGATGATGACCCAGTCGAACCGGCGCCTCAGCTCCTCGATCGTCGCGCCGAGCGCCGCCGAACGCAGCAGCTCGGTCGGGTTCGAGGCCGGCCGGCCGGCCGGCAACACGTGCAGGCGGCCCGGCTTGAGCGGGATGATCGCGTGGTCGAGCCCCACGCCGTCGCCGAGCATCTCGCTCAGCCCCAGGCTCGGCGGCGGCGTCAGGTACCGGCCGACCGATGGACGGCGAAGGTCGAGGTCGACGAGCAACGTCGAGCGCTGGCGTTCCTCGGCGAACGCGAGCGCGAGGTTGATCGCCGTCGTGGTCTTGCCCTCGTCGGGCACCGAACTCGTCACGAGGATGACCTTCGCCGCGGTCCCCGCCTCTTCCCGGCTGATCTCGAGCTTCGACCGGAGACGACGGTAGCGCTCTGCGACCGCTTCCTTCGGCCGATGGGCCATGACGAGCTCCGGGGCCTCCGTCAGTTTCCTCGGGATGATCGAGGCCAGCGGCACGCCTTCGGTGACGGGGTTGTTCGGCTTCACGGTCGCCCCCTCAGAGCCAACCGGCGGCGGCGAGTCCCGCAACGCCGATCGCGATCAGGACGGCGGCGCTCTTCCGGAGCTTCGTACGCCGGCCCGGCGTGGGTTTGGTCTCGGCCAGGAGGTTGGGAACGGTCCCGAGCAGCGGCACGTCGGGGAACGCGCTCCGGAACGCCTCCTCGGTACGCATGGACTGGTCGAACTGCTCCAGCCCGAACGCGATCCCGACGCCGACGGCCAGTCCGCCGAGAAGCCCCATCAGGATCAGCTGCAGCGGCTGGGGGCTGAAGGGAACGCTGGGCACGCCGGCGCGGTCCTGCACGCGGAAGTGCTCCGACTGGTTGGCCGCCTCGAGCTGCTCCGCACGCGTGGCCTCGTCCCGGTTGCGCAGCAGGGTCTGGTACTCCTGCTGCAGGTTGTTGTAATCGCGCGTCAGCTGCGACAACTCCTGTTCGCGCAGCGGAGTGTTGCGGACCCGCCCGGTGATCTGATCGATGCGCGCGTTGACCTGCTCGCGCTCGCCGTGCAGGCGCGTGATCTCCGTGTTCAGTTGACGAAGCTCCGCGCGAATCGGCGCGGAAGCGAGGTTGCCGCCCGCGCCGCCTTCGGCGTCGGCCGCCGCCCCTCCCGACGATGCGAGCGTCTTCTTGAACTCCTCGAGCTGGGCCGCTTTCGCACGGACATCCGGGTGAACGTCCGCGTAGCGGAGCTTGAGTTGCGTGAGCTCTTGCTCCAGCAGTGCCAGGCGCTGCAGGTTCGGATCGACGCCGGTGGTGGGGAGCCCCGCGGCCGCGTTGATCGACTCCATCGTCTGCAGCTGGGACTGGAGCATGGCGATCCGCGCCTCTCGGTTCCGGATCCCGTCATCGATCTGGGTCAGGCGCTGCTGCGCCACGGCGATCAGTTGGAGGTTCGTGGCCTGCTGGTCGGGGAGCTCCCCGTAATGCTCGCGCCGGTACGTGGCGAGGCGAGCGTCGATGTCGTCGAGCTGTTTCTTCTTCTCGGCCAGCCACTTCTCGGTTTGCGCGCGGGTCGTGGACGCCTGCTCCGTCCGAAGGAGGCTGTTCTGGGCGATGAACAGGTCCGCGAGCATGTTGGCCGCGGCGGCCGCGATCTTCGGATCCGAGTTCTTGACCGCGATCTGGAAATAGGTTCCGCGACGCGTGTCGGGGGTGACCTGGACGTTTGCGCGCAAATGCGCCCGAGCCCGCTCGACCTCCTCGTCGGTGGCATTCGCCCCGACGATCCGGAGGTCCTTCAGCACACGATCGAGGTAACTCGGGCCGAGAATCTGCACCTGGATGCTCGAGAGACGCTCGACCAGGCCCGCGGTGACCGTCGTACGCACGAACGTCTCCGGGACCCGCTGGGGTACGACGAGCACGGTCGTCGCGGCGCGGTAGACCTTGGGCGCCCGCTGGAGCAGCACGGTCGACACGAGCAGCCCGACGATCGGCGGAACCAGGATCCACCACTTCCGCCGCCACGCGGCGTCGAGCAAGGTCTTGATCGGAAGCCCGCTCAAGCGCCGGCCCTCCTCTCCCCACGCACGATCCAGCTCCCGTGGAGCCCGGCGGAGTGGTAGTTGGTCTCGAGCGCCGCCTCGTCCGAGCTCTGGCTGTGGAACGTGTGGAACACGCCGATGCGGAAGAACCGCCCGACCCGCCACGAGAGGGCATCCGAGAAGGTGAACGCGGCCGGCAGCGCCGAGGCCGCGGACGGATCGTTGAGGTTCCGGCGGTCCCAATAGGTCGCCGCCACGCTCGCGCTGAATCCGCGGGGGGCCGTGTAGGACCACGACGCGTAACCGCCGCGGTCCAGAGTGGCGCCGGATGTGCCGTCCCCCGCCGAAGCTCCTTGCCGAACGCCCGCGGTGATGGACGACCGGGGCCCGAGCACCCAGTTCGCGGTGACGTTGACGCTCCCCGCGGTGTTGGTCACGCCGCCGTTGTCGCTGCGAAGAGCGCCGACCGCGTAGATCAGGCTCCCGTCCCGGCTGAAGCGGCGCGTTCCCGTGTGGCCGAGCGAGACGACGTCGACGTCGGGGAACGTCTCGGAAGCCTCGTAGGTGAAGTGCTGCACCAGGAGGCCGATCCCGGCGCTCCCCTGCGGGGAATAGTCGTGCGCCCAGCCGAACCCTGCATTGTAGGCTTCCGAGTCTTGATACGGAGATTCGGGGAGGTCCTCGCCTCGCTCCCAACGGACCCCGACCCTCCAGTCGAGACTGGAGCTACGCCCCGCGGAGAAGCTCCCCGACCCGCTCAAGCCGCCCGACTCGAAGGTCCGACGCAGCGTGTAGGTCCGCGGGTCGACCAGTTCGTCCGGCGGGCGGCGCGGGTCGAGCTCCTGCCGGTCGGTCCGATCGTAACGCGCCGCGACCGAATACGAGGCGCGTGGACTGACGGTACGGCCGACCGACGTTTCGAGCGCGTGCGACGTGAAATCCGGTCGTTCCTCGTCGCCGTAGATCTCCCGTCGCGGGCGGTAGGAGACGGCGAACGTGGTCGACGGCGTCCTTACGGTCCACGGCAGCGTCACGCCGATGCCGCCGACGATCGCCGAAGGATCGTCCGTCGACGTCGGGTCCGTCGGAGGATCCGGAGGCGGTTCTTGCGGCGGCGGCGCGTCCTCGCCCACCCCCCGGGTGTTCCCGTCGTAGAACACATTGAAGTCCACCGTCGGGTTGAACTCGACGTCGGCCGCGAGGCCGTACGGCGCCGACGCGCACGAGGCGGCGGCGACCATGCAGACCTGGGCGAGGAACCGGTCAGTTCGCAATGATGGTGTCTCCGGGCTTGAGGAAGATGTTCTGGTCGGGCCGGTCGCCGCTCAGCACCTTCCGGTAGTCGATCACGATTCGAGCCTCGCGGCCATCCTCCTGGCGGAGGATCACGAGCTTCGACTTGTCCGCGTACGGGGTCAACCCGCCCTGCTGCGCGATCGCCTCGAGTAGGCGCGTCGGCCGGCGAAGCGTCAACGCGCCCTGGGTCACGACTTCGCCGAGGACGAACACCTTGAAGGCGTTGATCTCGGCAACGATGACCGTCACCACGGGCTCGCGTATGAAAACGGCCAGCTTCTGCGTCAGTTCTTCGTCGAGCTGCCTGGCGGTCCTGCCGGCGGCCTGAAGGTCACCGACCAGTGGAAAGGTGATCTTGCCGTCCGGCCTGACGACCACGGTTTGGACCATGTCGAGTTCACGCCAGACCGAGATGGAGAGGCGATCCTCCACTCCGAGGACGTAATCGGGAGCACCCGGGTCGGTCTTGTTCTCCGGATCGGCCGCCAGAACCCTCCCGGACGAGGCCGCAGGGAGTATCACGACGATCGCCAGAGCTAATGCAACAATTCGATGGCCTAGCCGATCGATATAGTTACCCGACGGGACACACGCTTTCGCGAGTTGCATACGTTCGCTGATCCTCTACGCTAAGGTCTTCCCGACGAGCCGAAAGGACGGATACAGCTAGGCGAGAGGCGTGTCAAGGGATAAAGTCCGAACACACGTGAACGAGTTCGAAATGGATTCGACACCCAAGAACGCGAATCCCGACCACCTAGAGAAATTCTAGGCCGGAGGCGCGAGCTTCCAGAATGACCACCAACGCTCCTCCATCTCGTCGCCCCACTTTCGCTCCGGCGACGGCGTCGATTGCGGGGTTCGAGGTTCGCCTCTCGGGCATCCCACCCCGCCTGAGGCGGCTGCTGATCGCCCATTGGGGCAAACGTGCCCCGGCTCCTCGGGGACTTCTGAAGTACACGCTCGAGCGTCGCGGGACGGGTTCCATGCTGACCGGCCCTGACCGAACCATGGATCTGCCGCGCCCGACGGATCCGCTCTTCTTTCACCAGCGGCTGCTCGAGGATGTCTTCTCCCGGCTCGACGACGCGTTCGCACTGCACGCCGCCGGCGTCGGGCGGAACGGCACGGCGGTCCTCATCTCCGGACCGTCGGGGTTCGGAAAGACCACGTTGGCGATCCATCTGGCGCTGCGAGGATTCCAGTTCCTCGCCGACGACCTGGTCTTGGTCGACCGTCGAACCGGGAGAGTGGAGCCGGTGCGTCGCGGCGTCCATCTCCGGACGGGCTCCCGCAAGCTCCTCGACGCGAGCGCAAGGAAGCGGGCGCGCCGCGCCGCGCGGCTGCGCGGGCGCGACGAATGGACGATCGACCCGGATCGTTGGCTCGGGCCGGCGGTCCCTTGCCGAGGGGTCGGGATTGTCCTGCTCCTGCGCCCCGACGCGGACTTGCATCGCGTTCGCCGCCTCCGTACGGTCGAGCTCGCGTTCACGGAAGGCCGTCGTCGCCTTCCGTCCGCGCTGACGAACGTCACCGGGGTGCGAACCCTCCGACGGTCGCCCGACGGAAGGCAATGGAGGATCGAGGCGAACGATCCCGCGGCGGTCGGAGCCTGGATCGAGACGAGGCCGAAGGGCCTGCGAGGTTGGGCCAAGGTCGCGGACACATCCCCCGATTTTGACCGCGAGCCTCGCGTGGCGTCCATCGGCCGGTTCCAGGCGGCCATCGAGCTTGCCCAGGAAATGGTCAATCGAGGGCCCGGAAGCCGACTCGGTGCCGTCTACGACGGGCGCGAAGCGGAGCTGGCGGTGGACCTGGCGGCCAGGATCCGGGATGCCCGCTGCTACGCCCTCGTCCCGGGCCGGCTCGAGGAGACGCTTCGGCTTATCGAACGTCTCTGCGGGGGAATCAGCCCGCGACCGCCTGGCCGCGCTGCGCCTCGTTGAGCAGCCGCAGCACTTCCAGCCGGAAGTGGTCGAACTGCAGCGGCTTCATCAGGCACAAGTCCGCACCGGCGTCGTACATCTTCCGGAAGGCGTCATGCTCCGGGAACGCCGTGATGGCGAGCACCTTGATCCCCCGCGTCTCCGGATTCTCACGAATGGAGCGGCACAGGGAGATCCCGTCCACGCGAGGCATCATCACGTCCAAGACGACCAGGTCGGGCTGGAGCGATCCGATCTTGATCCCCGCCTCGTAGCCGTCGGAGGCCTCCTCGATCCGGAGGCTCGGCTCCATCTCTCGAAGCACCCGTCGGACGATCTCGCGGATGTCCTGTTCGTCGTCGACGACGAGCACGGTTCGGGGTCGCTGCTGCCCGGAGAAGAAGTTCTCGTCGATCGGGATGTCGTACTTCTCGAGGAACTCCCGGAAGTCCTCGGAGCTCACGCGGTAGTGACCGCCCGGAGTCGAGAACGCCTGGAGTTTCCCCGACTTGATCCACTTGAGCACGCCGTCGTTCGTCACGGCGCAGTACCGGGCGACTTCCGAGGTGGTGAAGAAACGGCGTCCGCTATCGCTCTGCACGGCCATGACCCGCTCCTATCGCGTCGAAATCCTTCGACTTTCGCCGTAGTCGGCGCTTTCGTGCCCGCCCCCGAATATAAGTCCCGGCTCTTCGGATGCAACTACACGGCGGCGCGGAGGGGGAACGGGGGTCCCGGGTTTGACAACCCCCGGCCGGCAAGGCTAGGATTCGGCGTCTTTTTTTCAGCCGGGTCACACGGGAAACCGCGTTCCGGGTCCACAGGCCGGACCGTAGCTCAGTTGGATAGAGCGACTGGCTACGAACCAGTAGGTCGGGGGTTCGAATCCCTCCGGTCCGACCACCTTCCGGGCTTCCCGGGTGGATCCGATCGCGGTTGTTTCGTCGAGGGGCGCATGCACGAGCACGAACGGTTCATGCACGTCGCCTTGGACGAAGCCGTGCTGGCCCGAGCCGCCGGTGAGGTCCCCGTCGGGGCGGTCGTCGTCCTCGACGGCCGGATCGTCGGACGCGGCCACAACGCATCGCTGGCCTTGACGGACCCGACGGCGCACGCGGAGGTGCTCGCGCTGCGCGACGCCGCCCGCTCCGTCGGGAACTACCGGCTCGTCGGAGCGACGCTTTACTGCACCGTCGAACCGTGCCTCATGTGCCTCGGTTCTGCCATGCACGCAAGGGTGGCGAGACTGGTGTTCGGTGCGTCGGATCTGAAGGTCGGCGCGGTGGGCCGGCTGGCCGCGCTCGAGGAGCTCGGGGCCGACTTCAATCACCGGTTCGAAGCCGTCGGCGGGGTGCTCGCGGAGAAGGCGGCCGACTTGCTGCTGGAGTTCTTCAGGGAGCGTCGCGTCGCGGGGAAGCAATTCGTTCCGGAGTCGGATGCGGAGAGGTACCGAAGTGGCCGTAACGGGGGCGCCTCGAAAGCGCTTTGTCTGGGTGACCAGGCACGTGGGTTCGAATCCCACCCTCTCCGCCACCAGCACTCCGGTTGATGCCGCGTGGACGACGGGGTTCCGCCTTTCGGAGAGATGACCGAGTGGCTGAAGGTGCACGCTTGGAAAGCGTGTGTACGGGAAACCGTACCGAGGGTTCGAATCCCTCTCTCTCCGCCAGCGGGACGATGATGCGATCGAGATTGCGGGGCCCGAGCCCTGTGCACTGCAACGCCGCGAACCCCGCCAGGCCCGGAAGGGAGCAACGGTAAGCGGACCGCTGCAGGTGCCGCAGGTCCACTTGGGCCCCTTCCCATTTCCGGGGGCGACGCCGTGTATCAGGTTCTCGCGCGAAAGTGGCGGCCTCGGGGGCTGGACGAGCTCATCGGCCAGGACCACGTCGCGCGGACGCTGCGCAACGCCTTCGGCGCAGGCCGGATCGCTCACGCCTACCTCTTCGCCGGCGTGCGCGGCACCGGAAAGACCACCGTCGCACGGATTCTCGCGAAGAGTCTGAACTGCGAGAAGGGCCCGACCGCGAACCCGTGCGGCACGTGCGTCCCCTGCCTCGAGATCGCGGAGGGGCGCGCGCTCGACGTTCTCGAGATCGACGCGGCGTCCCGAACCGGCGTCGACGACATCCGTGAGCTGCAGGAGGTCGTGGTCTACGCCCCGGCGCGGGACCGATACAAGGTCCTCATCGTCGACGAGGTGCACATGCTCTCCAAGAGCGCGTTCAACGCGCTCCTGAAGACCCTCGAGGAGCCGCCGCCGCGAGTCGTGTTCGTGCTCGCCACGACCGAGCTGCACAAGGTCCTGCCGACGATCCTCTCGCGCTGCCAGACTTTCGAGTTCCGCCGTGTCCCGCCGCGCGAGGTCGCCGCGCACCTCCGGAAGGTGTGCGACGCAGAGAAGATCGTCGTTTCGGAGAAGACGCTCGACCGCGTCGCCCGGGCGGGCGAAGGTTCCGTCCGCGACGCGCTCTCGGTGCTCGAGCGCGTGCTCGCGTTCTGCGGCAGCGAGATCGCGGATGAGGACGCCTTCTCGCTTCTCGGCTCGGTCAAGACCGAGGTGCTCGCCGGGCTCGTGTCCGCGCTCGTCGCCCGCGACGCCGCGGGGGCGCTCCGGACCTTCGACGAGGTGATCCGGGCCGGTCACGACCTCCTCCAGTTCTGGGCCGAGTTCGTCTCGGTGGCGCGCGATCTCGCGGTGTTGTCGGTCACCCCCGACGGGGGGGAGCTTCTTGCACGCCCCGCCGACGAGAGTCGGGCGATCGCCGACGCCGCCGGCGGCTGGTCGACCGACGACCGCGTCCGGGCCTTGCAGATCCTGCTGGACCTCGAGCCTGCGTTGCGGGGAGCTTCGCAGCCCCGGTTCGTGTTCGAGGCCTGCCTGCTGCGCCTGGCGACCCTGGGGGACCTGCGGAGCGTCGAGGATCTGCTGGCCGAGCTGCGCGGCGACGACCCTCCCGGCGGCGCCGCCCCGTCTGGGGGAAGGCCGACCCCGTCCCCGACCCCCGGGACGCCCTTCGTCCCCCGCCCGGCTCCCGCTCCGCCCGATCCCAAGCCTCCGCCGAAACCCCCGGCCGGGCCCGCGGCCCCGCCGCCGAGCAAGCCCGGCGGCCCCAGGCGTGTGGAAGATCTCGTCGAGGCGCTGCGCGCGCGGCGTCCGATGCTCGAGGCGATGTTGGAGGAGGCGGCGACGCTCCGGCTCGAGGGCGACGACGTCGTGGTCGCCTTCTCCCCCGGCGCGGAGGCGGTCCGCCGGATGTTCGAGCGCGACGACACGGTCGCCTTCGTCCGGCAACTCGCCGTGGAGGTGTTCGGCTCGAGCCTCGGGCTGCGCTTCGAGAGCGGGGATGTTGCGGCGGCCGTTCCGGCCTCCGCGAGTGCCACGGCGGGTCCGGCGGCGAGTCCGACGGTCAGCCCGGACGAGACTTCGTCGGACCCCGCCCCCACCCGCCAGCAGCTGTTCGACGGCGCCCGGCGCGATCCGTCGATCCAGCGCCTGCTCCGGGAATTCGGTGCCCAGATCGTCGACGTCCGCCCCCTCGAGCTCCCTCGCGCCGAGCCTTCGCTCGGCGAGGACCTCCCGGGCGCGGGCGAGGAGAACGCATGAACATCGCGAAGATGATGAAGGACCTGCAGAAGGCGCAGGCCCGGCTGCAGCAGGACATCGACGCGCTCGAGGTCGAAGCGTCGTCGGGCGGAGGCGTCGTCGTCGCCCGGATGAACGGCAAGAAGTACCTGACCTCGCTCCGGCTCTCCCCCGACGCGATCACCCCCGACGATCCCGGTCTCGTCCAGGATCTCGTGCTCGCGGCGGTCAACGAGGCCAGCCGGAAGGTGGACGCGGAGATCCAGCGCATGACCGAGGGGCTCGCCGGCGGTTTCAAGCTCCCCGGCATGGGTTAGGCCGGCCATGAGCACGTTCGCCGCCCCGCTCGAACGGGTCATCGTCGAGCTGGCGAAGCTGCCCGGAATCGGACGGAAGACCGCGCAGCGGCTCGCGTTCCACCTGCTCGACGCACCGGCCTCCGACGCCCGGGCGCTCGCCGAGGCGATCGCCGAGCTGCGCGAACGCATCCGCTTCTGCGCGCGCTGCTTCAACGTCGGGGACGCCGAGCTCTGCCCGGTTTGCGCCGACCCCCGTCGCGACGGCACGTCGTTGTGTGTCGTCGAGCACGCCACCGACGTCGCCGTCTTCGAGAGGGCCGCGGGTTTCCGCGGCCGTTATCACGTGCTCGGCGGCGCGCTCTCCCCCTTGCGCGACGTCGGTCCGGACGACCTCCACGTTCGCGAGTTGCTCGATCGAGTCGGCTCGGAGGGCGTCCGTGAGGTCATCCTCGCGACGAGCCCGAGCGTCGAGGGGGAGGCCACCGCGGTCTACCTGGCGCGTCTGCTCAAGCCGCTCGGCGTCGGGGTCAGCCGTCTCGCGCAGGGGTTGCCGGCGGGCGCTTCGCTGGAGTTCACCGACGACCTGACGTTGCGGCGCGCGCTGGAGGGCCGGAGGGAGTACTGAGGCGGTTCGGGGTCGCTGGGCTCTTGCCAACCCCGCCCCCGGTCCCTAGATTAGCGCCGTCGTCCGACGACCCCGGGGGCTGGTGTGGGCTTGCCCGTAACCGATCTCGTCCTGCTCGAGTCCGACCACGCGCGATTCACCTCCGTACTCGAGAAGCTTCGAGTGGAGGCGAATGCCAAAGTCGTGTTCCTGATCGACAAGAACGGCCAGCAGATCGCCAGCGCCGGCGACGTCGCGGGTCTCGACCCCACCTCGCTCGCCTCGCTCACGGCGGGGAACGTCGCCGCGACGGACGGCTTGGCCAAGCTCCTCGGCGAACGGGAGTTCTCGATCCTGTTCCACGAGGGGGAGCACGACAACCTCCACATCAACGTCGTTGGGGGCCGCGCCATCCTGGTCGTCCTGTTCGACGAGCGGTCGTCCCTGGGGCTGGTCAGGCTGCGCGTCAAGAAGGCCACGGGCGAGATCGGCGCCGTGCTCGAGGAGGTCGTGGCGCGGTCGATGTCGCAGCGCCCCGGAGGCGGGTCGCACTCCCCGTTCACCGAGATCACCGACGAGGACATCGACGCGCTGTTCAACTGACCGTTCGGCCGTGGCCGGACCGGTGTCACGATGACGTTCATCAACTACGCGGCCCGAGAGATCAACTGCAAGATCGTGTACTACGGTCCCGGCCTGTGCGGGAAGACGACGAACATCCAGTTCATCTACGACAAGACCAACCCCCAGGCGAAAGGCAAGCTGATCTCGCTCGCCACGGAGACGGATCGCACCCTCTTCTTCGACTTCCTGCCGATCGAGCTGGGCTCGATCCGCGGGTTCCGGACCCGGTTCCACCTCTACACGGTTCCGGGCCAGGTCTTCTACGACGCGTCACGCAAGCTGATCCTCAAGGGCGTCGACGGCGTCGTGTTCGTGGCGGACTCGCAGGAGGCCCGGATGGACGCCAACGTCGAGTCGATCCGGAACCTCGCCTACAACCTCCGCGAGCACGGCTACGACGTCGGATCGATCCCCTACGTCCTCCAGCTGAACAAGCGCGACCTCCCGACGGCGGTGCCGGTGGACGCCATGGCCAAGGCTCTCCGCAGGGGGGACGAACCGGTGTTCGAGGCCGTAGCCTTCAAAGGGATCGGCGTTTTCGACACGCTGAAGGCCGTGGTCAAGCAGGTCCTGGTCAACCTGAAGAGCCGCTGACCTGCCTTGACAGCCTCCGGACCCCCTTCTAACATGCCGAATTTCGACGGTACGGGAGTGCTCCGATGTACGCTGTGATCGAAACCGGTGGCAAGCAGCACCGTGTCGAGGTGGGCGAGGTCGTCCAGGTCGAACGGACCGGCGCCGAGCTCGGCGCGAAGGTCGTTTTCGACCGCGTTCTCATGGTGGGCGACGGTTCCGCCGTTCGCGTCGGGAGCCCGTCGGTCGAGGGGGCCACGGTCCGCGGTACGGTCCTCGAGCTCGACCGCGCCAAGAAGGTGCTCACCTATCAATACCGGCGTCGCCAGAATTCGAGCCGCAAGCGCCGCGGCCACCGCCAGGACTACATGGCGGTGAAGATCGACGCCATTCAGGGCTGAGCGGAGGACGCCGATGGCTCACAAGAAAGCAGGCGGCAGTTCCCGCAACGGCCGCGATTCGAACTCGCAGCGACTGGGCGTGAAGGCGTTCGACGGGGAGGCGGTCCTCGGAGGCGCGATCATCGTCCGGCAGCGCGGCACCCCGATCAAGCCTGGCCTCAACGTGGGCCGCGGCAAGGACGACACCCTCTTCGCGATGGTCGCCGGAAAGGTCAAGTTCCGCGACCGCGGGAAGATGGGACGTTTCGTCAACATCGTCCCCGCCGAATAAGGCCGGGGCCGGTACCGGCCCGATGTTCGTCGACGAAGCCACCGTCCAGGTCCATGGAGGGGACGGCGGGAACGGCTGCTGTTCGTTCCGCCGCGAGAAGTACGTCCCGAAGGGGGGGCCGGACGGAGGCGACGGCGGGGCCGGCGGCTCCGTCGTGCTGGTCGCGGACCCGGAGGTGTCGACCCTCCTCCCCTTCCGCTACAAGACCATCTTCAAGGCCGAGCGCGGGCGGCACGGCGAAGGCGCCAATCGCTCGGGTCGGTCCGGGGCGGACCTCGAGGTCCACGTGCCCCCGGGAACCCTCGTCTGGTCGGAGGACCGGACCCGCCGGCTCGCCTGGCTCGCGGAGCCCGGCGCGAGATGGGTAGCCGCCCGCGGCGGCCGGGGCGGCCGGGGCAACTCGAGATTCGCCACCTCCACCAACCAGGCACCGACCAGGCACGAGCCCGGCGAGCCGGGCGAACAGGGCGTTCTGCGGCTCGAGTTACGCCTGCTCGCGGACGTGGGGCTCGTCGGATTCCCCAACGCCGGGAAGTCGACCCTGATCTCGCGCATCTCCGCCGCACGTCCGAAGATCGCGGATTACCCGTTCACGACGCTCGAGCCCCACCTCGGGGTCGTCGACCTCGGGGACCGACCCGGATTCGTCGTCGCCGACATCCCGGGGCTGATCGAGGGCGCGCACGGGGGGGCCGGACTCGGAGACCGCTTCCTGCGCCACATCGAACGCTGCCGGCTGCTGCTCCACCTCGTCGACCCGGCGGCCCCCGACCGCGATCCCGTTCGCGACGCCGAGATCATCGATCGGGAGCTGGCCGCGTACTCCGGGACCCTCGCGGAGAAGCCGCGCATCGTCGTCGTCACGAAAAGCGATGCCCTTCAGGACCGCAGCGCGCTCGGGCGGATCGACGCCTGGGCGAGGTCGAGGGGGTTCGAGTGCCTCGTCGTCTCCGCGGTGAGCGGCGAGGGACTTCCCGCCCTGCTCCACGCCGCCGCGGATGCGCTCGAGCGGCTCCCTCGAGCGTCGGCGGAATCGGAGGATCTCGCGGGGTGAGTCTCGCCGTGGGCCTTCTCGGGGGAACCTTCGACCCGGTGCACGAAGGCCATCTGCACGCCGCGACGTGCGTGCGGTCGGCCCTCGGGCTCCCCCGCGTCGCGCTGCTCCCGTGCGCCGTACCGCCCCACAAGCCGGAGGGTCTCGTGGCGAGCGACGACGACCGACTGGCGATGCTCCGCCTCGCCGTGGCCGATCGCCACGGACTCGAGCTTTGCACGTGGGAGGTCGATCGAGGAGGACGGCACTACACGATCGACACGCTGCGCGCGCTGCGTCGCGCGCACGGCTGGGATCCGGTGTTCGTCGTCGGCATGGACGCCCTGGCGGACCTCGCGTCGTGGCGCGAGCCCGACCGGCTGCTCGCGGAGTTCGACCTCGTCGCGGTCGACCGGCCGGGACGGACCATCGAGGAAGCGGCCGCGAGGATCGCCGGGCTCGGCGCCACGCGCGTTCGCGCCTGGGACGGTTCGGCCGACGTGGGTCGGGGGGGGCGCGTGTTCCATCTCGGAATCCCGCCGCGGGACGTCTCGGCCAGCGAGATCCGACGCCGTTGCGCCGCGGGCGAACCGCTGGACGACCTTGTTCCCCCCGCGGTAGCCCGGTATATTCGCGAGCGAAAGCTCTACCGTCTGGAGGCCGCGCGCTGACCCGCGAACTTCGAGAGACCGTCGAAGCCATCCGCGACAAGAAGGGCGAGGACATCCTCGTCCTGGACCTTCGCGGACTGTGCGATTTCACCGACTGGTTCGTCATCACCCACGGATCGAGCGACCGACAGGTCGCCGCGATCGCCGACGCGGTCGAGGAACGGCTCGAGGGCGAGTGCAAACGCTCGCCCCGTCACGTCGAGGGGCGCCGCGTGGGCGAGTGGGTGCTCCTCGACTACTACGACTTCGTGGTGCACGTCTTCCTCGAGGAGCGCCGGCGGTTTTTCGGGCTGGAGCGCCTCTGGGGCGACGCCCCGCGAGCCGAGACCCTTCCGGAAGCGGAACCCGCGCCCGCCGCCAAGGCGGCCGCGCGACGCCGAGCCCCCGCCCGCAAGCGCCGGGCGTGACCGCGCTCACGACGCACGACCCGGTCCTCCGGGGTGTTCTCGACGCGGCGGCGCGCGCCGCGGTCACCCAGGCCAACGTGCTGATCACCGGAGAATCGGGAACGGGCAAGACCCGCCTGGCGCGCTGGATCCATGCACGAAGCCCACGGAAGTCCGGGCCTTTCGTCGAAGTCCATGCGGCGAGCCTCCCGGGCGAGTTGCTCGAGAGCGAGTTGTTCGGACACGAGGCGGGGGCGTTCACCGGAGCGACCGCCGTGCGCATCGGACGCTTCGAGTCCGCCGGCGGCGGAACGCTTTATCTCGACGAGGTCCAGGAGCTCGCGCTCGAAGCCCAGGCCAAGGTCCTCCGTGCGATCGAGGAACGCCGGTTCGAGCGGATCGGCGGGGTGGCGACCGTCGAGGTCGACGTGCGCATCGTCGCGTCGACGCGGGAGAGCCCCGAACGCCTCGTCGAGGACGGCCGCCTCCGGGGCGATCTCCTCTATCGCCTCGACGTGGTGCGGCTCGAGTTGCCCCCGCTGCGGGAGCGCCTCGCCGATCTGGAAGGGCTCGTCGGCGAGCTGCTCGGGGAGATCTCGCCGTCGGGCGGCGTCCGGCGGCTGAGCGTCGCCGCCCTGGCGCGCCTTCGCGCGCACGACTGGCCCGGCAACGTCCGCGAGTTGCGTCACGTGCTCGAGGCGGCGGCCCTCAACGCCGAGACCGAAGCGATCGACGTGGAGCACCTGCCTTCGACGCTCGCCGCGGGGGGGCGCGCCGCGATCCGGGCGGCGGCTCATGCGGGACGATCGCTCGCCGACGTGGAGGCCGCCTATATCGACGAGGTGCTCCGGCGGGTCCGCGGGAACAAGAGCGCCGCCGCGCGGATCCTCGGCATCCATCGCAAGACGCTTCACGAGAGGCTGCGCCGCGGCGGCCCCCCTCGATGAGATTCCGGCTGCTGTGCGTCGGCCGGCCCCGCGACGCCCGGCTCGCGGCGCTGCACGATGATTACGCCGCGCGCATCCGGAAGTTCGGCGTGACGTGGGACTCGCGGCACGTCGCGGAGGAACGGCCCGGCGGACGCTTCTCGGACGCACACGTCCGCGAGCGGGAGGCCCGGCACCTCGCCGACGCGATCGACGAGGCGGAGGCCGTCGTGGCCCTGGATGCGCTCGGCCAGGAGCTCACGAGCGAGGAGCTCGCGGTCCGGCTCGGCCGCTGGGCGGCTCCCCGGGCGGTCTTCGTCGTGGGTGGACCGCTCGGGCTCGACCCCGCCTGGCGCGGGCGCGCGACGGCGACCTGGTCCCTGTCCCGACTGACGTTCCCCCACGAGCTCGTCCGGGTGATCGTCGCGGAACAGGTCTACCGCGCCTTGTGCATCACGCGGGGGATCCCGTACCACAAGTGAGGGGCGTCCGTTGACGGCGCCGCCGGGCGGGCGTTAATCTCCCGATCTCGTGAAGATCCGAACCCTCCTCCTCATCCTCCTCGCGATGGGCGCCGTCCACGTCATGGCCACGCTCTTCGTCGCCAATCGCGAGCTGCTCGAGCGCGAATTCCACTTCGGCGGCGGCTACGACCTCAAGGTCGGGCTGACCCTGCTGCTCTTCCTGGTCGCGGGCGTGCTCTTCGCGACGGGGGCCGGGCTCACGCGCGAGGCGTCCAAGCTGATGGACGGCTGGAAGCGCCGGAAGGAGGACCGTCGCTCCGAACGCATCGAGGAGGAGTACTCCAAGGGCCTCGCGGCGGTCCTCGAGGGGCGGGACGACGAGGCGATGCGGCGATTCCGTGCCGCGCTCGAGTGGGACAGCCGGCACTTCAACACGCTGCTCAAGCTCGGCGAGGTCCTGCGCGCCCAGGAGCGGTTCGACGAAGCGATCGAGCTCCACCGCAAGGCGCACCACCTCAAGGAGGACGACCCGCGCCCGCTGTACGCCCTGGTCGAGGATTACGAGGCCAAGGACGATCTCGATCGGGCGAGGGCCGTCCTGGGCCGCATCCTCGCCTTGCGCAAGGACTCGGTGTCCGCGTGGCGCAAGCTCCGCAGCCTGCACATGAAGGAGCGCGACTGGCCGCGGGCCCTCGAGGCGCATCTACGGGTCGAGAAATACGCGATCCCCGGCGACGCTCGCGATGCCGCCGATCGCCGCTTCGGGGTGGGCATCCGGTACGAGATCGCGTCCTCGATGCTCGCCGCGGGGAAAGCGAAAGACTCGACCGGCGCGCTCCGCAAGCTCCTCAAGGACGAGGGACACTTCGTGCCCGCGCACGTGCGGCTCGGTGAGGCGCTTCTCGAGCAGGGTGCCGAGTCGGAGGCCGTGGAAGCCTGGCATCACGGCTTCGAGGAGACCGGATCGCCGGTCTTTCTCACCATCCTGGAAGATCACTACCTCGGAACGGAACGTCCACTTCAGGCGATCGAAGCCCTGAAGCGTTGCGTGGCCCGGGCGCGAAAGGACACGGTCGCTCGGTTCTACCTCGGAAAGCTCTACTTCCGCCTCGAGATGCTCGACGACGCGATGGTGGTCCTCTCGAGCCTCGAGGGCCGCGCGAGCTACGCGCCGACGCTGCACTTCCTGCTGGGGAGGATCCACGAGCGCCGGAAGCAGTGGCGGGAGGCCTCGAGCGAGTACCGGAAGGTCATCAAGGAGATGGACCTGGTCCAGCTCGAGTACCGTTGCCGTCACTGCGCGCACGCCGCGTCCGAGTGGAACGACCGCTGCGAGTCGTGCGGCGAATGGAACTGCGTCGAGGTGAACTTCCGCGAGGAGATCTCGCCCGAAGACCTCGGCTTGTCCCGTGCCCCGGTGTACACCGCCCGCGTCTGATCCGGTCCCGCTCGTCCGCCTCCCCGAGTCGCTCGTGTCGCTCCCCTGGCGCGATTGGCGCCGCACCGTCGAGGGCGGTGTCGCGCGGTACCTGCTTCCGACACCCTGCTTCGGGTGCGGTGGCGCACTCGGCGTGGAGCAGCACCTCGGAGCCTGCGTCCGATGCTGGAGCTCGATCCGGCCGGAGCCCACGGGAGGTTTCGCCCCGCGCGACGACGTGATCGAGGACGTCCGTGCCGCGGTTCGCTACCGGGGGTTCGCGCGACGCGCGCTCCTCCGCGCGAAGATGGAAGGACGTCGCGAGTTGCTCGCTCCGCTCGCCGCCCAGCTCGCGGTGACCGTCGGTGGTTGGGACGCGGCCGGGCCGAACGCGCTGGTCGTGGCGGTCCCCTCGCACCCGTGGACCCGGTGGAGGCGCGGGTTCGATCCCGCCGCCGAGTTCGCCTCGACCGTCGCCCGGAGCGTCGGGTCCACGGCAGGCCCCCGCGTTCTGGGCCGGCGTTGGAGGTCCCCCCGCTCGCTCAAACGGCTGGGAGCCGCGGGTCGCCGTCAGGCCGCCGAGGGTGCGTTCTTCTGCCGCCGACCGGAGCTCGTGGCGGAGCGGTGCGTGCTCCTCGTCGACGACGTCTGGACGACGGGAGTCACCGCTCGCTCCTGCGCCCGGGCCCTCCTCGCGGCGGGCGCTAGCGTGGTGTTCGTCGCCGTGTGGGCGCGTACCCCTCGCGCGTCGGGTGGTGGCGCTCGGGATCGGTCCGTATAATCCGCCGTTACGCCCGGAGAAAGGGTCGAGGAGACTTCGATGATCGCAGGAGTTCGAACCGGTGCCGCCTCCCTGCTCGCGGCCGCTGCATTCGCCGCGGCGCCGGGGGCGGAGCCCCCGCCCGCCGTCGCTCCGGTCGTGGCCGTGCTCGAGCTGCGGGACAATTTCTTCTATGCCGGGGACCCCTTCGAGGTTCGCCTCAACATCACCAATCGGGGAGACGTGGAGGTCGACAACCCCGTGCGGTCGCGGCTTCTCGAAGGCTTGAAAGTGCGGCCGGTCGGGGGCGAGGAGATCAAGCCGACCGGCAAGCCCAAGGCCTCCGAGCCCTCTCGGCCCGCGAAGCTCGGAGCTAAGGGATTCTACGGAACGGTGTTCGATCTGACCGAGATGTACCCGGAGCTCAAGAAGCCGGGGAGATACGAGCTCCGCTGGTCGGCGTCGGGGGTCGACTCGAACGAGATCCGGGTGTCGATCATCCCCCGCTACGACCCGACCCGGGTCTACCGCGCACGGTTCGAGACCGACGAAGGGAACTTCGTCGTGGAATTCCTGGGGAAGTCGGCGCCGCTGGCCTCCAAGGCGTTCGTGGACCTCGCCCACAGCGGCTTCTACGACGGACAGGTCTTCCATGAGGCGCGCCCGGACCTGATGATCGCCGGCGGCGATCCCACCGGAACCGGGGCGGGAGGTGCGCCGTTCGCGTATCCTCAGGAAACCCCGTCGATTCCCGTCGTCGCCGGTTCCGTCCTGATGAAGCCGTCCGGGTTCGCACCCCCCTCGAACAGCTCGCAGTTCTTCATCCTCCTGCAGGCCGAGCCGTCGATGACCGGTCAGTTGACCGTCGTCGGCCAGGTTGTCGAGGGACTCGAGATCGTCCGGAAGATCTCGCGGGTCCCGACGACCCAGCAGGCCACCCGCCCCTACTTCAAGCCGTTGCAGGACGTCCGGATTCGAAAGGTCTCGGTCGAGATGCAACCTTCGGTCACCGGACCGTGACGCAGTTCTTCATCGTGGAGCCGAAGTTCCCTTGACCGTCCGTGGCGTTAGCCGTATAGACTCGGCGGTCGGAGCGGGGGACGGGAAAACGAGGCGAAAGCGACGCCTCCGGTTGGGGAAGGCGCTTGACGACGCAGCGTTTGGCCGTATAGGACACACATTCAGGTTCGGGACGACGTTAAGTCAACGATCAAGACCCGGAGCGGGGAGGTCAGGTTCATGAAGATTTGGAACAAGTTGGGGTTGGGTATCGCCGCCGCGGTGGTTGTCAGCGCGATGCCGGCGATGGCCGCCGATTACACGGTCGGCCAGTTCCTGGTGGAGATCGCCAAGGCCAAGAACATCGTGGCCGTCGATCCGGCGGGCGCAGAGCGTGGTCTTCGCCAGGCGGGCGTGAGCCTTCCGGCGCTGGACCTCAACAAGAGCCTGACCGAGGGGACGGTCGCGACCATCGCCACGGCGGTGGGAGTGCCGGTGAGCACGAGCCGCCCGGATGCGCCCTTCAACCAGGGCCAGGTGGAGAGCTTCATCACGACCTTCGGTTCGTCGATGAGCGCCGGCTCCACGGCGCAGACGGACGCGGCCGGAACGGACGGGACGACCAAGGAAGACCCGCAGCCCGGCAAGGGCAAGTCGAAGGGCTTCAACAAGTCGCCCTCCGAGCCCGTCTAGTCCCTGGCTTCATCGACTCGATCGAAAACGCCGCCGGGAGGTTTCCTGGCGGCGTTTTTGTTTTCGCGCGACGATCCGCCGATGTATCTCCTCTTCTTCCTGTCCGGCGCGACCGGGCTGATCTACCAGGTCGTCTGGCTTCGCCAACTGGTCCTGGTCTTCGGTTCCACCCTCGAAGCCACCAGCGCCGTGCTCGGCGTCTTCATGGCCGGTCTGGCTGCGGGCGCGTGGGCGGGCGGTCGCTGGATGGACCGTCGCCCGGGGGCGTCTCCCCTTCGGGTCTACGGGATCCTCGAGATCGGCGTCGCGGCGGCTGCGCTGTCGGCCGCATTCCTGCTGCCGCGGGTCTCGATTCCGGCGGAGTTGGGCGAGCCTTCCCGCTCCGCGGCGCGGCTGCTCGCGATCGCCGCCCTGCTCCTCCCCCCGACGCTGCTGATGGGCGCGACGCTCCCCGTCTTGTCGCGGCGGGCGGTGCGCGACCCGCTCCTCGTCGGCGGCTCGGTCGGGCGCCTGTACGCGGTGAACACGTTCGGAGCGGTGGTCGGGACGTTCCTGGCGGCGTTCGTGGCCCTCCCGTCCGTCGGGCTTCGCGCCACGAGCGCGCTCACCATCGGGGCGAACGTCCTGCTGGGCACGGTTGCGATCGTCGCTTCGCGACGGACGGGCGAGGCTTCGACCGTCGTCACCCCGCCGCGCGATCCCCGACCGGCCAACGTCGCGCAGGCGCTTCCGCTCCTGGTGTTCGCCGCGTCGGGATTCGGGGCGATGGTTCTCGAGGTCGCCTGGACGCGGGCGCTCGGCCTGGTCTTCGGCAGTTCCGTCTACGCGTTCGCGCTCATGCTGCTCGCCTTTCTCATCGGCCTCGCCTCGGGGGGGGCGGGGGTCTCCGCCTGGCTGCGCCGTCGTCCCGACGCCGACGGCGGCGCTTTGCTCGCGCTCCTTCTCGCCGCCTCGGCCGCGGCCTCGTTCGCAACGGCATGGGGACTCCAGGCCCTCCCGGGCATCGCCGCGTCCTACCTCATCCGGGGCTCGGAGGCCCCGATCGGCTGGTTCGCCCTCCAGTTGGGGCTGGCGCTGCTCGTGATGTTCCCGTCGACGTTCGCCCTTGGGGGCGTGTTCCCGGCCGTGCTCCACCGCTGTGCCGTGGCGGGGGACGGCGTGGCCGGCAGCGTCGGCCGCGTCTACGCGTCGAACACCGCCGGGACGATCCTCGGTGCGTTGGCGGCCGGCTTCGTCCTCGTCCCCCGGTTCGGCGTGTGGGGGGTCCTCCTCGGCGTCTGCGCGCTCCAGGGCGCCCTCGCGTTGACGGCGGCGCTCGGCACGGCGCAAGCCCGGTCGTCGATGCGAGCCGTCGCGGTCGGGCTCGCCGTCGCCGTGATCGGAGCGCTCGCGATCGCGCGACCGGGATGGGACGCCCTGCTCATGAACTCCGGCGTTTACTACAACGTCGACACGGGGCCTGGGGCGCCCAGCTGGCCCGAACACCTGGCCAAGCTGCGCGCGACGAGCCGGATCGTCTTCGTCGAGGAGGGGCGCACCGCGTCGGTGATGGTCGTGGATCACCTTCCGTCCCGCGGGCGTTATCTCGCGGTGAACGGCAAGGTGGACGCGTCGTCCAGTGCCGACCTCGAGACCCAGCTGCTGATGGGCCACCTGCCGATGTTGTTCCGTCCCGGCGCGAAGGACGTCCTCGTCGTGGGCCTCGCGAGCGGCATCTCCGTGGGAGCGGTCGCCGCGCACCCCGCGGAGACCATCCGGGTCGTCGAAGTCGAGCGCGCGATGGTGCGGGCCGCCCGGGAGTTCGCCCGCTGGAACGGGGACGTGCTCGACGACCGTCGCGTCGAGGTCGTCGTGGACGACGCCCGGCATTTCCTGCGCCGGGATCGCGGCGCTTACGACGTGATCGTGTCGCAGCCCTCGAATCCGTGGATGACCGTCGCCGCGAACCTCTTCACCCGCGAGTTCTTCGAGATCGGTCGGAGCCGACTGCGCCCCGGCGGCGTCTTCGGCCAGTGGATCCAGCTGTACGGCCTGCGACCGGAGGACGTGGCCTCGGTGGTCGCCGCATTCCGGTCGAGCTTCCCGAGCGTGATGTTGTTCAGCACGATGGGGGGCGTCGACCTTGTCCTCCTGGGTTCGGAGACGCCACTCCGCTTCGATACGGCCTCGCTGGATGCCGCAATGAGCGAGCTCCGGGTGCGCATGAGCCTCGGGCGCGTCGGGATCCACCGATCGGACGACCTGCTCCCGCTCTTCCGGGTCGGGGACGCCGAAGTCGACTCCCTGCTGGGGGGAGCCGTCACCAACAGTGACGACAACGGTCGCGTCGAGTTCCGCGCGCCCAAGGCGATGCAACTCCAGACGATCGACGCCAACGCCGAGTGGCTGTGCGCGGCCGGAAGCGACCCCGTCCGTTACCTCCGGCCGGAGCCCCCCGCCGACGACGCGGACCGCCGACGGCTCGCCATCGCCGACCGTCGGTTTCGGCGAGGCGAGACGATCTGGGGGATCGCGAGCGCCCGGCTGGCCCTCCAGGGTCGGTTTCGCTCGGAGGCCACAGAAATGCTGCGAGGCCAATCCGTCCAAACTCACTGATTCCGGAGCTTTTCCGCGCTTGCGTCGCGTCGGTCCTCGACGTATAGGCTGGCGGGGTCTCGAGGAACCGGAGACATCGATCTGGACGCGATCGAGGTCTCGGGGGTGGGTGGTTCATGACGGAATTCAGGGGGGTGCGCCTTCCCCGGCGCATACGTTTCCTGCTTGGCCTCGGGATCGCAGGCGTCCTGTCCGTCCTCGCGGCGCGGGCACAAACCGTCGTCTGGGTGGACGACGGCAACTGCCCCGGCCCGGGGACCGGAACCGAGGGCGACCCGTACTGCAAGATCCAGACGGCGATCTGCCAACACCGCAACGACGCAGGAGGCGTCACCGTCCGCGTGTTGCCGGGCATGTACAACGAAGCGGTGCGCCTGTTCCCCAACGTCGATCTCGTCTCGACGGACGGGCCTTCGGCCACGACGATCGACGGCAACGGCCAGCCCTGCTTCACCTCCGCCTGCATCCCGAGCACCACCGCCCTGCAGTGTTCGACCGTGTACTTTCCGACCGACGCCAGCGGCCGCCTCGAGGGCTTCCGCGTCATCGGCGGCAAGGGGATCCGGCAGACCTGCAGCGGGACGTGCGACGCGCTCATCGGCGGCGGCATCACCGTCTTCGCCTCTTCTCCGACGATCACGCGCAACGAGATCATCGGCAACGTCCTGACCCGGGCGGCCGGAACGACCACCGTCTACTTCTACGGGGGCGGCATCTACGTGCAGGGTTCCGGGAGCAGCGGGGCCGTGGCCAGCCCCGTCATCACCCGGAATCTCGTCGAGGGGAACGACGCCAACCCTCCGTCGGGGAGGAACAACGCCCCCTCGCGCGGCATCGGCGGCGGGATCTACGCCGGGTTCCTGAGCTCCCCCACCATTCGGGAGAACACCGTCACGAGCAACGGCGCGGGCGACGGCTCGGCCGACCAGATCGGCGCCGGCGCGGGAATCGCCGTCTACAGCGGATGGAACAACACTTCCGCGAACGTGCAGCGGAACTTCGTGAAGGGGAACGACGCCGCGGACTACGGCGGGGGGATCCTCCTCGGCGAGTCGAATCCCAACGGCGACGCGGTCACCGATCCGTCCCGCGGCGCGATCGAGAACAACGTCGTGGTGGAGAACATCTCGTTCGACGGAGGCGGTTTCTACACGGCCACCACGTTGGCGACCATCCGGAACAACACCGTCGCGGACAACATCGCGGCGGTCCGCGGGTTGTTCGGAGGGACCGGCGGCGGGTTCCACATCGACCCCCCGACCACCGGGACGCCGCAGCCCACGCTGGTGAACAACATCGTCGCCTACAACGCGGCGAACGCCGGAGCGAACGGCGGCGGACTCGGCGGCGGGCTGTTCGTGAACACCGGAGCGAACCCCACCGTCCGTTTCCAGGACCTGTTCGGCAACACGCCCACCGACGTCGGAGGCTCGAAGGTCGACGCCGACTACATCGGGCAGAACGGGACCGTCAGCGTCCTCCCCTCGTTCCTGAATCGAACCGCCGGCTCGCGGGACTACCGACTGCTCGCCGCGAGCGCGGTGATCGACGTGGGCGACGCGGCCCAGACGCCTGCCGCGGACTACGACGGGGCCCCGCGGCCGCAGGACGCCGGATACGACGGCACCAACATCGTGGACATGGGTGCGTTCGAGTTCTCGCCCGACTTCGACGGCGACGGGAACGTCGACTGGCAGGACGCGGACGACGACAACGACTCCGAGCTCGATCCGAGCGATTGCGCCCCGCGAGGCAAAGGGGTCAGCAAGCAGCCCGACCCCGTCGACCGGACCCTGCGTTACGAAAAGCAGGGGAACAACGGCCGGTGGAAATGGGATCGCTCGAAGCAGGGACACACCTACAACCTCTACCGCGGCACGATGCTGCGCCCGTGGGTGTACGGCGAGACCTGCATCGACAACGAAAATCCCGCCTCCCAGACGAACGACAACGACGCGAACCCCGCCCCCGGGTCGGGCTTCTACTATCTGCTCAGCGCGCGCAACACCTGCGGCGAGTCGGCCAGCGGGAAGGACAGCGCGGGTCAGAGTCGGTTCTCGACACCCGCGTGCGGCTCGGCGAACCGCGACACCGACACCGACGGAGTGAAGGACAACCAGGACAACTGCCCGGCGGCCACGAACGCCGCGCAGGGCGACGTGGACATCGACTTCGTCGGCGACGCCTGCGACAACTGCCCCTCGCTGTTGAACCCCGACCAGGCCGACCCCGACCTCGACGCCCGCGGCAGCCTCTGCGACAACTGCCCCGCGATCGCCAACGCCGATCAGCTCGACGGCGACTCCGACGGCGCCGGCGACCTTTGCGACAATTGCGCCTCGTCGATCAACCCCGACCAGCTCGACACCGACCTGGACCGCCTGGGCGACGCGTGCGACGTCGACGACGACAACGACGGGCTCGGCGACGTCGCGGACAACTGCCGCGTCGTGGCGAATCCCGACCAGGTCGACCTCGACCTGGACGGTTTGGGCGACCCCTGCGATCCCGACGACGACGGCGACGCGGTGGCCGACGGGCTCGACAACTGTCCGCGGCTGTCGAACGCCGGCCAAGTGGACGTCGACCTCGACGGCCGTGGCGACGCCTGCGACAACTGCGCGTTCCTTGCCAACGCCGGACAGGAGGACGGAGACCTCGACGGCGTCGGGAACGTCTGCGACAACTGCGCCTCCGCGGCGAACGCCGACCAGGCGGATTTCGACGTCGACTCGATCGGGAACGTCTGCGACACGGACGACGACAACGACGGCGTGTCGGACGCCACCGACTGCGCGCCGTTGAACGCCGCCTTGTCCGGACCTCCGGGGCCCGTCGGTGCGACGGCGGTGGACAAGAACCCGGGGACGACGCTGTCGTGGGCCGGCGTGACGAGCGCCGATCGGTACGACGTGCTCAGCGGCAGCCTCGGCGCCCTTCGCTCGGACGGCGCGGTGACGTCGGGGACCTGTGCGTCCGACGACGTCGCGTCGACGACGTGGACGGATCCGCGCCCGGACCCTGCGGCCGGGGACGGGGTGTATTACCTCCTGCGCGCCCAGAACGTCTGCGGCGCGGGCGGGTACGGCACGTCGAGCTCCGGCGCCGCCCGAACGCCGACGGCGGATTGCCCCTGAACGGCGCGGTTGTTTCGCCGCAGTAACTCGGCTACGATGCGCCTTTCGCCGCGAGGCCGGGTACCTTTCGGGGTGATTCGGGGGGTGGTTCACCGGCTCCGAGGAGGCGTGCGTTCATGAAGCTCGGTTCGACCTGGCAACGCGCCGCGATGGCTCTCGCCGGCGTGGCGATGGGAATGTCGATTTCGTGCAGCGAGGCGGATCCCATCCCCCCGAGCAGCGGGGCGATCGCGGTGAAGGTGCAGGCCTCGACGACAGGAACCGGCCGATACGAGTCGGTGACGTTCCCGCTGTCCCAGCTCGTGGTTCGACCTCTCGACCCGCTCACCGAGGCGGCGACGGGCGGGTATCGGATCTCGCTCACCTCGTCGAGCCTCGTCGCCGATCTGGCCAGCGGCACGGCGGCGGTCCGGGCGGCCGCACTCCCCGCGGGCAGGTATCGGCTCGAGCTGCTTCTGATCGGGGAGCCGGTCCTGCGGGACACCACGTCGCCACTGCCGACTCCGACGACGTGCATCGAAAAGCTGGCCCGGGTCCCCCTCGGAGGCGACGGCGAGTTGACCGTTCCTTCCGTCGCCTACGTGGAGAGCGATTTCCCGGGCTGGATCCTCGACGTCTCGTCGAGTGCGCACGAGATCGCTCTCTCGGTCGACGCGCCGGCGCTCGTCCAACTCATCGAGAACTCGTTCACCTGCGACGACTCGAGCGGAACCGCGGACCTGACCGCGTTCGACAGCAACGGCTACCGCAACGGCTTGCTGCCGCTTCTCACGTTCCAACCCTGACGTGGATCCTTCACGCTGCGGAACTCGGCTCCGGGGGGCGGTCGTCCTGCTCGCCGGCGTTCTGGCCGTGGCGGGTTGTTCCACGTCCGAATCCCCGTTCCCCTCGACGGGAGGCGTCTTCGTGACGCTTCGCGCGACCGGCCTCGGGAGTCAGGCGACTCCGGACGCTCGCGTCCAGTACGTCCGCTGGGAGGTGGACCGCTTGGTCGGCGCCATCTCGGAGCCCGCCATCGAGCACCCGTTCGTGACCTCCTCCCCCTGCATCGTCGCGGCCTCCCCGGTGACGGACGGCGACGTCCGCCGTTGCAGCGGCGGAAGCGGCTTGACTCTGACGGCGGGCACCCCCCGCACCCTCACGCTTCAGGTGCAGATCGGTCGGCTTGACGGGATCGCGGCGCAGCGTCCGGACCTTCCGGACGGCGGCGACTACGACGGCGACGGCGTCCCGAACGGATCGGACAACTGCAAGCTCCTTTCGAATCCGCCCGTGGCCGGCGACGACGGCGTCCTCGCGCAGCCCAAGGACTGCTACATCCTCGACGTCAACGGGGAGCGGACCCTGCCGGACCAGGACGGCGACAAGCTCGCGGACAGCTCGGACAACTGTCTCTGGTTCCCGAACGGCAGCGACCAGACGGACGCGAATCTCAACGGGATCGGCGATGCCTGCGAGCGAACGCTCCCGGCGTCGTTGCCCACCGGCGGCTTCGCCATCCGCTGCCCGGGAGAGTTCACCGTCGCCGAGAGCGGGCTTTCGCTGTTCATCGTGGACTTCACCCAGGCGCTGACGTGCGACTTGGTGGGGGGCACGTGCAACTTGGCGCTTCCCGCCGTCGGTCAGTCGACCGCGATCACGATTCGTCGCGCCGATCAGGATGCGTCGGACGCGGTGGACTGCACGCGCATCGACCTGCCCTAGGGTCGGATCACGCCCTGGCGGGACGCCGGCGACGGCGCCCGGTGCCGTGTTCGAACAACCCGTCGAGGATCGAGGCAAGCGTCGAGGGCTCCACCGGTTTGGCGATGCAACGTTGCGCGCCGCATTCGAGGATGCGCGACTCGGTCTCCGGAGTGTAGTAACCGGTCATCGCGAGCACGATCGTCGAGGCCGTTTCCGGGTCCGCCTTGATCGTCCGACAGACCTGGAACCCGTCGAGTCCTGGCATCCGGAGGTCGAGGATCACGGCATCGGGCCGGAAGGTGGCGACCAGACGCCCCGCCTCGAACCCATCGGCCGCGGTCATCACCTCGTAAGCGTTCGCCCGGGACGAGAGATGCTCGGCGATCACCTCGCGAATGCCGGGCTCATCGTCGACCACGAGCACGCGGGCGCGTCCCGAACCGTCTCGCAGCTCTTCGGGAATGGGAATGCCGTTCTCGCGCATGAAACGCACGAGATCTTCACGACGGATGCGGCGGTGGCCGCCGGGAGTCCGGAAAGCCGGGAGACGTCCCGCATTGACCCAGTTGATGATCGACAGCGGGGACACGTGACAGAGCTTCGCGGCTTCGAACGTCGTGAATACCGACTTTTCTCTCATTCGCCTACCTAAAAGAAATACAAGTATTGCAAGCTGCCGACAAGAATATGTACCGATTCGGCAGCATTGTCAAGATCCCCGGAGGTCAACCCGACTCGGTGGGACCCGCCGATTCGTCGGGCATTCCCTCCACGAGAATCGGTTCGCTTTGCTCCGGAAGATGGGGCTTTCCCGAGAAGTCGATCCAGTGCCCGGACCGGGACGCTTTGGTTTCGAGGTAGAAGCGATTGTGCGGGTTGGGCGGCAGGATGTGGGGCACGCGACGCGAAACCCGGATGCCGTACTGCTCCAACTGCCGGATCTTCGACGGGTTGTTCGTGAGGAGTGCGACCGACTGCACGTCGAGGCTGGCGATCATGTGCGCCGCGATCGCGTAGTCCCGCTCGTCGTCACGGAAGCCGAGCGCCAGGTTCGCCTCGACGGTGTCCATGCCGCGATCCTGAAGCGCGTACGCGCGGATCTTGTTGATCAACCCGATCCCGCGCCCCTCCTGACGCAGGTAGAGCAGCAGCCCCCGTTCCTCGCCCCCGAGCCTCCCCAAGGCCGCCTCCAGCTGGTCCCGGCAGTCGCACCGGAGGGAGCCGAGCGCATCGCCGGTCAGGCACTCGGAGTGGAGCCGCGTCGGCACGTCCGCCGCGCCGACGATGTCCCCCCGCACGATCGCGACGTGCTCCTTGCCGTCGCGGTTGTTCCAGAACGCGACGATCCGGAACGTGCCGAACCGGGTGGGGAGTTCGGCGACCCCGGTCACGCGAACACACAGTTTCTGCGGACCGTACCCTTCGCACTCGTGGACGCGATCCCGCTCGACGAGCGCTTCGAGCGTGGCGGCCGCTCCGGACATCGTCATGCCTCCGCGGAAAGGACCCGCGCGAGGGCGAGCCCGGAAAGGAAGGCCCCTTCCACACCGGCGGCGGGGTCGAACGCCTCACCCGCGAGGCCCAGCGCCCCGGCCCCTCGGCACGGTACCACGAGCGGTCCGGCGAGCGTCTCGCTCGGCGCGATCCGCGCACGACGCCAGACGTGCGTCTGCAGCCACGCCGGTCGGCGCACCCAGTCCCCGTAAAGGCGCGCCGCCTCCTCGAGGATGGCCGCGCCCCACGACGCCGGCTCGGCCTCGAGGTGAGCCAGGGACCACGCGGGTCGGGCCTGCAGCACCAGCACGCGCGAGGCGGGCGAGCGACGCTTCGACGAGTCGTGGGACGCGACCTGAAGCACGGCCGACGACTCCGGGTAGGCAACGTGCCACGAAGGCTCGGGCGCGTCGGGCGGATACCCCGCGATCGTGGTCAGACACGGCACCGTCCCCAGGAGAGACAGCGGCCCTTCCACGCGCTCCAGTGTCTCCCGCGCCGCCGGCGCCGACGAGAGCAGGGCCAAGACGCTCTCCACCGGCAGCGTGAGGAACAGCCGATTGGCGAGGATCGTCGAGCCGTCCGCGACGACGGCGCGCCAGCCGTCGCCCGTCGGCTCGACGAATCGCACGTTCGAGCGCAGCCGCACGTCGAGGCCACGCGCGAGGTGTTTCGGGAAGACGGACACGCCGTCGGCGTACGCGATGCTGCGCTGACCGTCCCGAAACGCCGCCGGGTGGCACGGCGGACCCGCCCCCGACGATCGCGTGGGCCAGCCCTCCGCTGGAGCACCGTCGACTCCCCCGAGGGCGGCGAGGAAGCGCGGGTCGGCCCCGTGGAGGAAGAGGACGCCGTGATCGACGGGCTGACCGTTCACGCGCCGCGTGGCGCAGCGGCCGCCGACCCCCGCCGCGCGCTCGAGCACGATCGTCCTCGCCCCGGCCTGCGAGAGAGCGCGCGCGCAGGCGAGACCGGCGACGCCCGCACCGACGCCCAGGACGTCGGTTAGCTCCGGCTTCATGGATCGATCATCGTAGGAGAGCCCTGCCCGGGCCGCTACGTTCCGGAAGGGATCGCCTTTCCGAAACGGGCCGGGAGGTGGAAATCGGCGGGACTCGCGAGTGTGGGCGACCACGCCTGGAACTCCGCCGCGCCCGACACCGGCCGCTCGATCCGATAGACGTTCGTCCGGAGGGTCCCCGGGCCGTTCAGTCCGATGGCAGCCCACGGCAGACGCACCTGGACGGTCCACAACGCGGCAGCGCGATCCACGCGAACCGTCCAGCGAAGCCCCGCGGCCGACCACCCGCGATCGACGTGCATCGTGCGCCGATCGCCGTCGGGATTGTCGACCCAGGCATCGAACAGCGTTCCGAGCGGGTTCCACTCGAGTTCGGCGTAGGCCGACGGGGTCTCCGCGCCCGCGGCGACGAACCACTCGACGACCTCCTCCTCCCAGAGCGGCGCATCGCGGAGAAGATGGGTGGACCAGATGTCCCGGTCCCGACAGCGCACCTGCAAGTGCAGGGCCGCCGGATCCCAAACGAGCCGGGCCTGGGTCGGGTGCGCCGCGGGCGAACCGTCGGTCGCGCGGACCAGCTCGAGAGGCGGGAAGTCGTCCCACGACTGGGGACGGCTCCACAGGTCCCGCTCGGAGACTCGGCCGCGGGACGGGACGAGGTGCTCCGGAACCGGTCCCGTCAACGGTCGGCGCCCCGGAGCCGCGACAGCTCCGCGCGGAAAAGGGCGACGTCGTCGACGACCACCGCTTGCGCGAGACGGGCGGCATCCTCGAAACGACGCGCGGATCCGCCGCCGAGAAGCAGCGCGGTCCCGTCGGGGAGCGCGCGACGCAACCGGAGCAGCTCCGCCGCGAGATCCCCGTCGCGATCGCGGAACACCACGCTGAGGGCGACCGCGCGTGCACCGCGTTCGACCGCCACCTGAGCGAGGTCCTCCACCGGCACGTTCGGCCCGAGGTAGGTCACCCGCCATCCCTCCGCCGCGGCGACGACCGACGCCATCAGGGCGCCGAGCTCGTGTTGTTCCTCGGGAGGCGTCGTCACCACGATCTCCGGTCCCGCGAACGATCGGGCGTGACTTTCCCGCAACGCGTCGAGCAGGGCGCGCACCAGGGCGGACGCGAGGTGCTCGTGGTGGATGCGCATCGAGCCACGCAGCCACTCGTCTCCGACCGCGTTCATGAGGGGCACGAGGAGCTGCTGCAGGAGGACCGGCGTCGCGAGATCGATCGCGGCGCCGTGAAGCACGGCTCGGAGGCGCTCCCCGTCGAGTGCGCGAACGGCCTCCAGGGCGGCGCCGAACCGCGCCGCGGCGACGGGGTCGCCCGGAACGGGCTCCGCGGCACGGGGAGCCTGCTGCACGGCGGATTCGTCCGCTTCGACCACGCGACGCAGTCTCGGCGTGTCGAGGGAGGCGACCTGCCCGATCGCGCGGCCGAGCAGCGTGGCCCTGCGCAGGAGCAGGAGCCGATCGAGATCGTCGTCGGAGTACAGACGTCGATTGGTCGTCGACCGCCGGGGGCTGACCGCGCGATAGCGACGTTCCCAGACGCGGATCACGTCCGGGCTGAGCCCCGTGCGGCGGGAAACCACCTGGATCGGATGTCTGGGCTCGGAAGTCGCGTCCGCGTCGCGCACGGCGAGACGTTAGCGGCGCGTTCAGCCACTGTCAAACCCGACGACCTTTCGGAACGCGACAGCGCCTGGACACCCTCGTGACGGCGCTCACATCTGGATGATGCCCCGTTTGAGCGCGAACCGGATCAACGCGGTTCGGTCGTGAACGTCGAGTTTCTCCATCAGGTGCTCGCGATGCGACATGGCGGTCTTCACGCTGATCCCGAGGAGGTCGGCGACCTCCTTGTTCGACTTCCCTTCCGCGACGAGTTTGAGCACCTGCTTCTCGCGGTCCGTCAGCCGCTCGTACGGGTCGTCGCGCAGCGTCTCCGCAGCGGGCTGGCGGGCATCCTGGAACGCACCGCGCGCGATCTCGGGGTCGAGCACGAGCCCCCCCCGCGCCGCGGCGCGAATCGCCGCCACGAGTTCCGAGCCGGCCGCCTTTTTCAGCACGTAGCCGGAGACTCCCGCTTTGAGGAAACGCGCGACGTACTCCCGATCGTCGTATTGCGTGAGGACGAGGATGCGGGCCCGGTCGTTCTCGGCGCGGATCGCGAGCGTCGCCTCGAGCCCGCCGAGTCCGGGCATGGCGACGTCCATGAGGATCACGTCGGGGTCGAGGCGACGGGCCTCCCGGATCGCCGCATGACCGTCCTCGGCCTCGCCGATCACCTCGACATCCCCCGCGGCCGCGAGCAGCGCACGCACGCCGTCGCGGACGAGCGCATGGTCGTCCACGATCAGGACCCGGATGGGGTCAGCCACGCACGGCCTCCTTCCGAAGCGGCACGCGCAGGGCGACGTGCGTTCCCTCGCCCGGAGTCGACTCGACTCGGGCCTCCCCGCCGAGCGCCTGCATCCGCTCGCGCATCCCCAGCAGCCCCAGCCCCGCACCGTCGGGAGTCGGCGTGGCCGTCGCCGCGGGCACGAACCCCACGCCGTCATCCTCGATGTCGGCCCGCAACTCGTCGTCCAGGCAGGCGACCTGGATCCAGACCCGCTCCGCCCGGGAGTGGCGCGCCACGTTGCTGAGCGCCTCCTGGAGCGCGCGGAACACCCCCAGCTCGACCTCCATGGGAAGAGGGCGTGCCGTCGCCTCGAAATCGACGTGCGCCCGGATCCCGAACGGCTCCAGGTGACGCTTCGCAAGCCACCGCACCGACGCCTCCAGCCCCAGGTCGTCCAGCACGCTCGGCCGAAGGTCGTAGATCACCCGGTGCAACTCGTCGAGCGAGCGGACCACCAGTGCCTTGGCGTCGGCGAGGCGCTCGCGCGCGACGGCCAGGTCCTCGGAATCGGCCGCGAGATCGACGCTCATCCCGAGCGCCGCGATCGCCTGACAGGTGTCGTCGTGGAGCTCCCGGGCGATGCGCTTGCGCTCCTCCTCCTCGGCCCGAAGCAGCTTTCGAAGCAGAAGGCCGCGCTGCTCGTCTTTGAGCCGCAGCTCCGCGTACAGCCGCTGGAGCTCCCGGGTGCGCTCGTCGACGCGACGATCGAGGTCGCGGTTGGTCCGCGTGAGCGCGTCGTGCGACTCCTGGAGCGCGGCCCGCATCGCCTCGAACGCACGGCTGAGCGATCCGATCTCGTCCGAGCCCAATTGCGGGATCGGATGGGAGAGGTCCCCCGCCGCGATCCGCTGCGCCGCCGTGCCGAGCCGCGCGATCGGCTCGCGCACGCTCCACGCGACTCCGAGCGCGAGCACGAGGCCGAGCAGCGGCACGATCGTCGCGAGCGCGTCCCACGGGCGCCGCGCCCGTCGAACGTCGGCGAAGAGCGTGGTCTCGGGCTCGCTGACGAGCACCCCCCACGGCACCACGGCCACCGGCGCCCACGCGTGGTAGATCGGGTCCTCGTCCGAGGACGCCGCGGAGCCCGCGGTCCGTCGCGCCCGGAGCGTCGCGACGACCGCCGAGTCCGCGATCGAACCCGCCCGCGACGGATCGGTGGAGACGGCGATGACGCCGCGGTCGTCGAGGAGGTCCACGACCGCGCGCCCTCCCGGACCGAGCTCGGCGAGCGTCGCCGCCCAGGACGCCGACTGGACCTCCCAGATGGCGATCGCCGCCTGGACCCGGTGGCCGCTCGAATCGCGCAGCGCGACGGCGGCACCGACCACCGGGCTCCCGTCGGGAACCGTCAGGACACGCACGGCGCTGCGGCCGGTGGAGAGGACGTCCGCGGCGAACCGCACGGCTGCGTCCGCCTGGGAGGCCGAGGCGCCGCCGGCGGGCTCCTCCGCGAGGATCCGGCCCTCCGAGGAGACGAGCGCGACCGTGGTGACCATCCGCGAGCGGGCCCGAACGATGCGCATCGAGGTGCGCTGCGCGTCGGTCTCGCCGACCCACGGGGTCTGGGCGGGGACCGACGCGAGGTTCTCGAGCGTCTCGCGAAGGCGGTGCTCGCTCTGGTGGGCGACCGCGCGGGCGAGGGACAGCCGCTCGGCGATCACGCGCTGTCGGAGCGCCTCGACGCCGGCGAAACCGGCCCAGCCCAGGATCGCCGTGGGGGCGAGCACCGCCGCCAGCACGGCCGTAACCAGGCGCGCACGGAGACCGTGCCGCCACGACAGCGCATCGGTCGGGTGTTGCCCGGCGTCAGGCCTTTCGGCGGGCGGGATCATTCCCCGCCTCCATCCTCTCGAGCTCGAGCGGGTGCTCGTGATGCATGCGCTCGCGGCTGATCTTCCCCGTGAAGATGGCCGTGTCGAACGGGAAGACGTCCGGCGAGAGATGCGCGTTGTAGATGTGCCACGTGATGACGACGAGGAAGGCCATCAGCCCCTCGTTGCTGTGGGCCACTTTCGCGGCCGGGACGAGCTGGCCGGGGAGGAAGGCGGTGAAGAAGACCGGATAGTAGAGGAGCAGGCCCGTGAACACCATGAGCAGGCCGCCCGCGACCATGCCCCAGTATTCGAACTTCTGACGATAGTCGTAACGGTCGAACTTCGCGCCGTGCGACTCGAGTCCGAGGTAGTAACGCAGCGTCCGGATCGCGTCCGCGAAGTCCTGGCGCGTCGGCACCATCGTGAGCTTGAAGCGACCGGTGAGCGAGAAGAAGCCCACGTAGAGGAGGTGGTAGACGCACAGGACCGAGAAGAGGATCCCGCTCACCCGGTGGACGAGCCGGAGCGTCTCGACGCCGCCGACCGCGGAGGAGAACGACTGGGCCCACCCCGCCGACCAGTACTTCTGCGGGAAACCCGTGACGGTGAGGATCGTGAACAACGACATGATCGCGAAGTGCTCGAGGCGCTGCGCGACGTTGAATCGGACGATCTTCTCGCTCATCGGTTCACCACCACGCGCCAGAGGTGCAGGAGGATCTGGAGGCAGAGTCCCCCGATCATGAACGGGATCAGGACGAGGTAGCCGACCTTCACGAGCCACACGAGGGGTGCCTTTTCGAGGGTCGGCTCGTAGTGGGACAACCAGGCGGCCGGGAAGTTCTCGGTCGCGCCTTCATGACATTTCTGACAGGTCTTCGCGAGGTTCGCGCGGAGGACCGGCGAGTCGGGGTCGTCCGCCCTGGCGATGTCGTGAACGCCGTGGCAGTCGATGCACAGCGCCGTCGGACGCGGCGCGCCCGTTTCGGTGGAGTCCTTCGCCGCGGAGAGCTGCGTCGTCGTTCCGTGGAAGTCCCAGAGGTAGGTCTCCACCACGTTGGCGGACAGGCCGTACTTCTTCATCTTCTCGGGGTCCGAGTGGCACTTGCCGCACAACTCGTGCACCCGTACGAGCCAGGCCTGCTGCGTCGGATCCGGGATGTCGTGCGACCGGTGGCAGTCGGTGCAGACGGGAGCGTCCTGGTTCCCCTTCTCCAGCAGGGCCTTGCCGTGCACGCTCTCCGCCCACTTCCCGTTGACGTCGAAGTGGCAGCCCGCGCAGGTCTCCGAGATCCGCGTGCGCGGCTCGGAGGCCTTCTTCACGTCGTGCGCGCCGTGGCAGTCGATGCACGACGGCGCGGAGGAGTTGCCGCCGGCCCGGAGCTTCTCGTGCACGCCGTCCCCGGCCTGCTCGTACTTGTCGAGGTGGCAGGACTTGCAGCCGTCGAGGAAGCCCGCCTTGAATTCCGCCGCGTTCTTCGCCGACCGCGCCGGATGGGGGTAGGCGTCGTACCCCGCGTGGCAATCGGTGCATTCGAGGGAGGCGTGCACCGAGGAGGTGAACTTCTCCCGGTCCACGTGGACCGGAACCGATTCGCCGCTCGGCAGCGTCGCGGTCATGGCCGCGTCCGCGTGGCACGAGAGGCAGCCGTCGAGCTGCGACCCCGCCGCCGTTTCGGCAGCGGTTCGCGCCGGAGCGAGGACTCCGGCCAACCCGACGGCAAGCACGAGCAGTCGTCGCATGGCGTCCCTTTCGATCCCTTTCCCGGGCCTGCCGACCGGGAGGGCGGTGCATGGGCGGCCTGGAGCCGAAGGTCGCCGACGTGGTCGACGAATGTAGCCTGAATCAAGATAAAAAGATAGAGAACTCGGTTTATCAAATGTATAATCCGGCTCGTACGCTCCTGTTCAGGGAAGCGAACCGGCCGTGCCGGGTGGCGGCGCCGCGCTTTTTCGACGCTTCGAGTGCCTCCGCCCTCGCGCCGACCGATGCCGCCGGGCAAGCGACCCGGGGAGGCGGTCTGAAATGCTGTCGCGGAGCTCCGAATACGCCATTCGCGCTCTTTCCTACATGGGGGCGCGGAAGGAACGGGCGTTCATGCTGAGCCGGGAGATCGCGGAAGAGCTCGGCATGCCGCCGCCGTTCCTCGCCAAGGTGCTGCAGACGCTGGCCGGAGCGGGAATCCTCGAGAGCCAGCGCGGGCGCGGCGGAGGCTTCCGCCTCGCGCGCGACCCCGAGAAGCTCTCCCTGTTCGAGGTCGTGGAGCCGTTCGACCACCTCGCCGATCGGAAGATCTGCGTGCTCGGCCAGAAGACCTGCTCGGAGGAGACGGCCTGCCCGCTCCACCACGCGTGGAAGGCCACGCGCGGGATGTTCCTGACGGCCCTCGAGGGAACGACGCTGGCCGCCGTCGAGCGGATGAACGTCCCGGGCGGCTTCCCCTGGCGCGCCAAGCCGAATCCGGTGCCGCCGGCGACCGCCTCGAGGTCCTGACTCAGCGCAGGCGGAACAACGCGCGCGCGTTCGCGCTCGCGGTTCGCGCGAGCGTCTCCGGCTCCTCGCCCCGGAGCTGCGCCACCCGGTGCACGGTCGCCGTGAGGTGCGCGGGCTCGCACCGCTCGCCGCGATGCGGTGCGGGGGCGAGGTACGGCGCGTCGGTCTCGAAGAGCAGGCGTTCGGAAGGGCAGGCTCGCGCGGCCTCGCGGACTTCCTCCGCGTTCCGGAAGGTCACGACTCCGTTGAACGCGAGCGACCAGCCGAGCTCGAGGTAACGCTCCGCCTCGCGGATTCCGGCCGTGAAGCTGTGGATCACCCCCCGGCATCCGGCGTGCTCCTTCAGGATGGCGGCGAGGTCCTCGTGCGCGTCGCGTACGTGGATCACGACCGGCAGGTCGAGATCCCGCGCGATCTCGAGCTGCCGACGGAATCGCTCGGCTTGGATCGGGCGAGGATCGAGGGCGTAGTGGTAGTCCAGGCCCACCTCGCCCACCGCGACGTACGCACCCGAGCGAAGCCCTTCCGCCAGGCGCGCGAGGTGGTCGTCGAATGCGTCCCCCGCGGCGTGGGAGGAGAACGGATCGAGCCCCGCCGTGCAGACGACGAACCCCGGGTGGCGACGCGAAAGCTCCACCACCCGCGCCGCATCGTCCACCCCGGTCCCGATGGTCACGCAGCCTTCGAGTCCCGCGTCGCGGGCGCGGGCGATCACCGCGTCGACGTCGTCGCGGAATCTCGCGTGGGTGAGGTGACAGTGCGTGTCGATCATCGGGAGAGGTTAACCTAGGGACCTTCGCGGAGGTGTCCCATGTCCGAGCCCCTCGTGATCTACATCGGCGAGAAGAACATCTCCTCGTGGTCCATGCGCGGCTGGGTCGCGCTCAAGCACAAGGGCGTCCCGTTCGAGGAGCGCACGATCTCGCTCGTGCACGATCCCGACCGCGTCGAGCGGCGTCGGGTCTCCCCTACCGGCCGGGTTCCGGTCCTCCATCACGGGGCGGTCGTCGTCCCGGACTCCCTCGCCATCATCGAGTACCTCGACGAGGTGTTCCCGCCCCCGGACCACCCGCCGATGTGGCCCGCGGACCGGGCGGCGCGCGCCCACGCGCGTTGGCTCGCGGCGACGATGCACTCCGGCTTCGCCGCGCTGCGCGAGTCGATGTCCTTCAACCTGTGTTTCCTGCCGAAACGTCCGGAGCCCACCTCCGCCGCGCTCCGGGACGCGGCGGAGATGCTCGGCCTGCTCGAGGGCGCGCTGACCGCGAACCGGCAACCCGGCCCTTACCTGTTCGGGGAATTCGGCGCCGTCGACGTCATGTACGCGACGGCGGCCTGGCGCCTCGTCGCGTTCGAGGTCTCCACCCACGCGACGCCGCGCGCCGGGGCGTACCTTCACGCCGTCCTCGAGCATCCGGCGGTCCGGGCCTGGCTGGATGCGGCGCGCGCGCTCCCGCCGGTCGAGCGGGAGTAACGGTCAGGAGGCCTCCGCGCGCAACACTTCGACCGGACGGCGCCGCAGCGCCCCGGCGCTCGCCGCGATCCCCGCCAGAACCGCCAGCGCCGCCGCGGCGGCGACCGCGACGAGGAACGGCGCGGCGGAGAGCCCGGCGCGCATCTCCATGCCCCGCTCGAGAACTCCCCAGGCGAGGCCGCCGGCCCCCGCGGCCCCGATGATTCCGGCGACGAGCCCGACCAGCGCGTACTCCACGGCGAACACGGCGACGACGTCCCGTCGCGTCATCCCGAGGGTCTTGAGCAAGGCGACCTCCCGCCCGCGGCGCGAGGACCCCGCGCTCACCGCGCCGCCGAGGATGACGATCCCCGCGACGACGGTGAAGCCGCCGAGGATCCGGACCGCGAGCCCCACGCGGTCGAGCACCGCCACCACCTTCTCGAGGATGTCCCGGATCGGGAGCATGGTGACGTTGGGATGGGTCTCGGCGAGCGCATCGCGCACCCCGCCCTCCATCCCCGCGGGAATGCGCGCGACGGCCACGCGGGCCTGCGGAGCCCGGTCGAGGACGCCGGGCTCGACGACGAGGAAGAAGTTGATCCCGAACGTCCTCCAGTCGACCGTGCGCAGGCTGGACACCAGGAGCTCGACCGGGACTCCCTGGACGTCGAGCACGATCGAGCCGCCGACTCCCACGCCGAGATCGCGCGCGAAGTCGCGCTCGATGCTGATCTCCGGCCGCGGGTCGCTCCACAGCGCCCCTTCGACGACGACGTTGTCCTTCGGAAGCTCCCGGCCGTAGGTCAGCCGCTGCTCCCGCGTGAGCACCCAGCGACCGCGCCCCTCGTCGCGCGCGCCGCGCGCGAGCTCCTCCACGCGCACGCCGTCGATCGACGCGAGTCGCGCGGTGACGATCGGCACGCTCGCCACGCCCGTGGCACCCGCCTTCGCGAGGATCGTCTCGACGTCGCGCAGCTGGTCGGTCTGGATGTCGACGAAGAAAGCCGTCGGCGCGTTCTCCGGGAGATCCGCCCGGAGCTCCTCGCCCAGACGCGTCTGCACGAGCCACATCCCGAGGACGACCAATACGCCGATCCCCAAGGCGACGATCCCGCCCAGCGTTCCCGCGCCGGGCCGGGCCAGCGCGGAGAGTCCGTGACGGAGCCAGACGCGGGCGAACCGGCGCGGCGCGGTTCCCAGCCCTCGCGTCGCCACCCACGCCGCTCCCGCGAGCGACGCCGTGGCGATCCCCATCCCGAGCGCGAACAGGGCCCCCAGGCGCCAGGATCGCGACTGCGCCGCCGCGATCGCGAAGATCCCCACCGCGACCGCGACGCCGGCGAGGCCCGAGGCCCAGCGGCTCACGGGAAGCGGTTCCGCATCGCGACGGAAGACGCGCAGCGGTGCGACGCGCCCGAGCCCGACCAGGGGCGGAAGGCTGAACAGGAGCGCCACCCCCAGGCCCAGGCCGAGGCCGCGCGCGATCGCCCACGGCTGCCAGGGACGGATCGCGCCCGACGGAAGCACGTCGCCGACGAACGCCGGGACGATCGCGAGGATCAGGATCCCTGCGGAGGCGCCGACGGCGCTCCCGAGCAGCGCCAGCAGCGTCGTCTGCCCCGCGTAGAGCGCCAGGACCTCGCGAGGCCGCATCCCCAGGCAGCGCAGGATCGCGATCGCCTCCATCCTCCCCGCGATCCACGCGCGCACGGTCTGCGCCACGCCGATCCCGCCGACGATGAGCGAGAGGAGCGCGACGAGCCCGAGGAACCTCTCGGCGCGCTTCAACCCGTTGCGGAGCGCCGGCTGCGCCTGCGCGAAGGTCTCGACCTGGTGCCACCCGCGCTCGGGGAGCGCCGCCTTGATCCTCGCCGCGAGGGCGTCCGCATCCGTCGCGAGGGCGCCGTCGGGAAGCTTGACCAGCAGGCGGTGCTCGATGCGGCTGCCGAGCTGCTCCAGGCGCGCCCGCTCCAGCCCGGCGACCGAAAGGAAGACCCGCGGACCGAGGGCGAACCCGCCCCCGACGCGGTCGGGCTCCGAACGCACGATTCCTCGCACGACGAAATCGGCCTCGCCGACGCGCAGTCGGCCCCCGCCGCCGATCGAGAATCGCGCGGCGACCTCGGGAGCGATCACGATCCCTCCGGCGTCGAGGAGCGTCTCCAGCGGGCGATCGGGCTCGAGCGCGAGCTTCCCGTAGAACGGGTATCCGGCCTCCACCGCCTTGAGCTCGACCAGTTGGCTCCGGCTTCCGGTGGCCGCGACGTCCCGCGGGAGCGCGACCACCGTCGCGAGCTCCTTCACGACCGCCAGACGCGTCCCGGGCGTCGCGCGGACGATCGCCGTCGCCTCCTCGGGGATCGGCCGGGAGCCCTTCACCGCGAGGTCGGCGGCCAGCAGCTGCCGCGCCTCCGATCGGATGGTGCGGTCGAGGCTCGTGCCGAGGCCGGCGACGGCGACCACGGCGGCGACGCCGACCGCAAGGCAGGTCGTGAAGAAGACGAGCCGTCCGCGTGAACCTCGGGACTCGCGGCGCACGTGGCGGAGGTACGCGCGGAGGTTCATGCGCGAGCGGCGGAGCGGCGCTCGACGCGATCCACGCGGCCGTCGCGCAGGTGCACGAGCCGGTCCGCACGCGCCGCGACGGAGGGGTCGTGGGTGACGAGGACGAGCGTCGTCCCCGACTCGCGCCGGAGCTCGTCGAGCAGCGCGAGCACGCGGTCCCCGTTGGCGGAATCGAGATTCCCCGTCGGCTCGTCGGCGAGCAGGATCGGCGGACGCGTCGCGAACGCCCTTGCGATCGCCACCCGCTGCTGCTCTCCACCCGACAACTGGGTGGCGTAGTGGTGGCCGCGCTCCGCGAGGCCGACCGCCGCGAGCAGGGCGTCCGCCCTCGTCTCGGTGTCCCGGGCGTCGAGCAGCTCGAGGGGAAGCATGACGTTTTCCTTCGCGGTCAGGTTGCCGAGCAACTGGAACGATTGGAACACGAAGCCGATCTTGCGGCGCCGCAGGAGGGCGAGCGCATCTTCGGAGAGGGCTTGGATCGCCTCGCCGTCGACACGCACCTCCCCCTCGGTCGGCCGATCGAGCCCCGCCATCAGCGCGAGGAGGGTCGACTTCCCGCTCCCCGACGGACCGAGGATGGCGACCGACTCCCCGGCCTCGATTTCCAGGTCGACCCGGTCCACGATGGTGAGCGTGCGCTCGCCCGAGGGGAGCCTCCGGGTGAGACCACGTAGCGCGATTCTGGGAGGATGCATGGGTCTGGTGTACCGCACGCTCCGGGGGGCCGCCACCGCCGCGCTCGTGGGCGCGCTGGTCGCGTGCTCCGACGCCCCGCCGCCGGCTGCCGCGCTGCCCTCGGGCCGGGAGACTCCGCTCGAGGGGCCGCTCGTCGTGTTTCTCGGCGACAGCCTCACGGCCGGATACGGGCTGGACGCCGATCAGGCCTTTCCCGCCCTCGTCGGCGCCGAGCTCGCCACGGAGGGAAGCCCGGTGCGCATCGTGAACGCCGGCGTCAGCGGGGACACGTCCGCCGGCGGGCTCGCCCGCCTCGACTGGTTGCTTCAGCAGAGACCCGACCTCCTCGTCGTGGGCCTCGGCGCCAACGACGGGCTGCGCGGCCAGCCCCCCGAGGCGACCGAGGCGAACCTCGTCGAGATCGTCCGACGCGCCAAGGGGTCGGGATCGAAGGTGCTCCTGCTCGGCATGAAGGTCCCCCCGAGCTACGGCCCGCTTTACGCCCGACAGTTCGAGAGGCTTTATGACCGCGTCGCCGACGCGACCGACGTGCCGTTGATGCCGTTCCTCCTCGACGGCGTCGCGGCACGGCCGGAGCTCAACCTCCCGGACGGGATCCACCCCAACGCGGACGGCCACCGGATCGTCGCGGGCAACGTCGCCCGGTACGTCCGGGACCTCGTGAGGTGAGGCGCGGCGCCCTGGGCGGACGGAGCGGACCTGTGCCAGCATGGAGGCTTCCTGCCATGGGGAATGCGATGGAAGACGTCCCGGCCAATGCCTCCGAAGCGGTCACTCGGGGAATCCGCGTCCAGGTCCGCTCCCAGTTCGTGCCGGAGCGCTCCGACCCCGCCGACAGCGAGTGGTTTTTCGCCTACACGATCCGCATCGCCAACGAGAGCGACCGAACGGCCCAGCTCCTCAGCCGGCACTGGGTGATCACCGACGGGAACGGCAGGGTCGAGGAGGTCCGAGGCCCAGGAGTCGTCGGCAAGCAACCGATCCTCGGCCCGGGCGAGAACTTCGAATACACCTCGGCATGCCCCCTCAAGACGTCGTTCGGCGTCATGGAGGGGACCTACCAGATGGTCTCTCCGGACGGGGAGCACTTCGACGTGCGCATCGCCCCGTTCTGCCTGAGCGAGCCTTTCGCCATCAATTGACGGCCGCGCGCCGTACCGGAGTCCGCATGGTCAAGCGCATCACCCTCGTCCTCCTGGCCGCGTGCCTCACGGCGCTTCCCGTCCTCGCCGCGGAGCCGAAGATCGAATCCGAGCAGGACAAGACGCTGTACGCCCTCGGCCTGTTCCTCAGTCGCAACCTCGGCGCCTTCCAGCTCACCGAGGCGGAGCTCGAGGTCGTCAAGGCGGGCCTTTCCGACGGCGTGCTCAACAAGCCCAAGAAGGCCGAGCTCGAGACCTACGGCCCGAAGATCAACGAGTTGCAGAAGGCGCGGATGGTCAAGGCGGCCGAGAGCCACAAGGCCGGCGGGAAGGCGTTCGTCGACAAGCTCCTCGCCGCCAACAAGAACCTCAGGAAGACCGGGTCCGGACTCGTGATGGAGACGATCACGGAGGGGACGGGCGCCTCGCCGACGGCGACCGACCGCGTGAAAGTCCACTACACCGGAACCCTCATCGACGGGACCGTCTTCGACAGCTCGGTCAAGAAGGGACAGCCTCTCGACCGTCCGCTCAATCAAGTGATCCCGTGCTGGACCGAGGCGTTCCAGTTCCTGAAGCCCGGCGCCAAGGCGAAGCTCTACTGCCCCTCGGACATCGCCTACGGCGACCAGGGTCGCCCCGGGATTCCTCCCGGCGCCACGCTCATCTTCGAGGTCGAGCTGCTCGAGGTCCTGAAGTAGAACGCCCCGGCTCAGGGACAGGCGACCGCCGGGACCCGCTCCGAGCCGCTCGACGCGGTGCCGAGGGAGCCCGTCGCGGTCGCCTTCCCGCGCACGAGGTACAGGAACCCCTGCCCCGTCGCCGGGACGGTCGCGTCGGTCGCGGAAGGGGTCGGCAGCGACCCGGCCAGGCATTCGCCGACGGGTCCGGCCGCGAGGGGACGCAGCGCGTCCCGATAGAGCTCGAACACGACCGCGGCATTCACGCTGTCGTCCCACGCGAGGGCGTCCGGCCCGTCGAAGCGCAGCCGTGTCAACTCGCGCGGATTCTCGAACGCGCCGACGTCGGGCGCGGCGGTCCCGTTCAGGTCGCCGTCCACGTTGCGCGGCCGGCCGTCGGCGTCGACCGAGGGAACGCCGGTCCCGGTGCCCCGATCGATCAGGGCGCTGTCCGAGCGCAGGCGAAAGCGGTTCGCCGCCGGATCCTCGAAGCCGGCCGGCAGGAACAACTGCCCGCCGTCGCACTTGGACGACGGAAGCCCCCCGCAGGCGTCGGGGAGATTGCCGTCGAAGTCGTTCAGCGTGTACGTGAACCCCTGGAGCCCGGTCGCGAAGAAGTGGATTCCGCCCCCCGCGAACCGGGCGACGTTCTGTACGAACAGGTTGTTCCGCAGCGTCGCCGCCGCGCCGTCCGCCGCGAGGATCCCGCCCCCGTACGAGAAGGTGTTCGCCGCGCCGCTCCCCGCCTCGTTCCCGAAGATCGTGTTGTTCGTGACGTCGACCGGCATCGCCGCCCCGGTCACCCCGAGTGAGATGCCGCCGCCGGAGTCCGAGGCGACGTTGTCGCGGATCGTGTTGTTGATCACGACCGCCGAGGCGTCGTCCCCGACGTCGATGGCCCCTCCGTAGGCGAACACGCCCTGCGCATCGCCGAGCACGGCGTTCCCCGCGATCACGTTGCGCGTGATCACCGGGCGCGACCCCGGATCGACCGCGATGCCGGCGCCGAAGGCGGGAAAGGCCGAACCGTCGCGGGCGGCTGTGTTCCCTTCGATGACGTTCCCCTCGATCGTCGGGTTGGCGCCGCCGACCACCGCGATCCCCGCCCCGGTGCGCGCGCGGCCGCCGGAGATCGTGAAGCCGCGCAGCGTGGCGTTCCCGTTGAGCAGGACGACCCGGGTCTCGCCCTCGAGGTAGAGCACGGTCGCCGCGGGCCCGGACTCCGATCGCACGGTGATCGCCTTCCCGAGGAAGTTCAGCGTCTCCTTGTACCGCCCCGGGCGGACGACGACCTCGTCCCCCGCCCCGGCGGCGTTGATCGCCGACTGGATGCTCGGGAAGTCCGCGGGGCCGTTGTCGTCCACCGTGTACACCGCCGCCCCCGCCGCCGGTGCCGAAGCACCGGCGGCGAGGGCGGTGAGGAACGCGGCGCGGATCGCGAATCGGGTCATCGGGCCTTGCGACCTCCGCCCCGGATCGCGCACGTCGTGGTGGAGGGGGCGCTCGAGATCCGGTATTTGTCCTTCACGGTGAGCGTCACGACGTAGTCGGCGTTCCCCGCGGGATACGCGTGCGTCACCGTCGGCGACGAGGTCGTCACCACGCTCCCGTCGCCGAAGTTCCAGGTGTACACGGCAACGTAGTCGTCGAGCTGCTGCGCGTCCGGGTCGAACGACCCGGAGCCGTCGAAGGTGACCGGCGAGAAGGCACGCCCCTTGTACGGGCCGCCGGCGACGGCGGTCGGGGAGTCGTTTTCCGGCGGGACGACCGGAGGGGGGGTGAGGTCGAGCGCGTTCTTCAGGTTGAGCATCCCGCCCGAGACGCAGCGTCCCGCGAGATTGTCGTTGGGCACCACGCTCTGCATGAGGATGTCCTTGTATTCGAGGTGCCCGAGGAAGGGATTGAACCCCATGAGGTTCGCGATCGCGCCGCTCACGTGGGGGCACGCCATCGAGGTGCCGCTCATGCTGGAGTACCCGTTGTTCGGCGTCGTGCTGAGGATGTCGCTGCCCGGCGCGCCGAGGTCGACGGAGGTGAGGCCGAAGTTCGAGGAGCTCGACCGCCCGCCGAATCGCGTCATGTTCGCGACCGAGATGACGTTCGGGCTCGTGTACGACGCCGGGTAGAAGGGGCTCGCGTCGGTGTCCCGCCCGTTGTTCCCCGCCGCCGCGACGTAGAGGACTCCCGCGGCGTCCGCGCGATCGATGGCGTCCTTCATCGCCTGGCTGAAGCTGCCGCCGCCCCAGGAGTTGCTGGTGAGGCGCGCCCCGTTCTCGGTCGCGTAGTCGGTCGCGGCGATCGCCGCGCTCACGTCGCAACCTCCGCCGGAATTGCAGATCTTCAGCGGCATGATCGACGCGGACCACGCGACGCCGGCGACGCCGACTCCGTTGTTCCCGACCGCGGCGGCGGTGCCCATCGTGTGGCTGCCGTGCGAGTGGTCGTCCTGGGGGTCGTTGTCGTTGCTCAGGAAGTCCCAGCCGTGCACGTCGTCGACGTAGCCGTTCGCATCGTCGTCGATCCCGTTCCCGGCGACCTCCCCGGGGTTGGTCCAGATGTTCGCCGCGAGGTCCTGGTGGTTGCGGTCGACGCCGGTGTCGATGCTCCCGATCACGATCCCCGCTCCGGAGGTGTTGACGTCCCACCCCTCGGGGGCGTCGATGTCGGAGTCGACGAGGCCGCCGTTCTGCCCGGTGTTGTGCATTCCCCACAGATCGCCGAAGCGGGTGTCGTTCGGGATCCCCTGCGTGTGGTAGATGAAGTCGGGCTCGGCGTACCGCACGTCGGGCTGAGCCGCGTACCGGTCGAGGAGCGCCCCGAGATCGGTCCCCTCCGGGAAGGCCACGAGCTCGAGGTCGGGGTCGAGGCGGAAGGTCTGGATCCGTTGTCCCCGGAATTGCCCGTGCAGCGCCGCCTTCGCGGTCGCCGCGGTGCCGGGTTGGAACTTCACGAGCAGCCGGCCGGGGACGTACGTCCCCTCCTCGAGGGTGACGGCCATCGAGGCCGATCCCCAGGCGGCGAGCAGAGCGAGAACGGCGAACGAGCGGACGAATACCCTCATCGAGCCCCCCTTTGACGAGCGCGAATCGCTCGGGTCCCTTGACTCCCCGATTGTACGGCGAAATCGGGGTCGCGGGGGGCGACGCTCAGCGTCCTCCGGTCGGCACGCAGGCCTCGATCGGCAGCTCGAAGAAGGTCGGGACGACCTCGAGATCGACCGGGGGGATCTTCGTGTCGACGGCCTGGGCGCCGGCCTCGCGCACGTTGGCGTTCGTCGCCCGCAACGGGACCTTCGTCTCCCGGACGACGCCGCACGAGGCGTCCTCGACGTTGCCGTTCCGGTCGATGCGCATCAGCCAGTGCTCGTAGACGATCGGGAAGGAGTAGGAGTCCCCGATGACGGTGTACCCCGTCGCCGTCTCCTGGATCTCCCAGGCGCTGTCGGTGCGATCCGGAATGCCGTAGGACTTCTGCCACTCGATCTTCGCCCTGGCGTCGAACTTCACGAGCCAGATCTCGCCGGCCGTGGCGTTGAACGATCCGGAGCCTCCGCCGATCAGGAATCCTCCGTCCGAGGTCGCGATCGCCGCGTGCGGATCCTCGGCGTCCGCGCCCCCGAGCGAGAACTCCTTCGAGATCTTGCCGTTCTGGCCGACGATCACCGCCCACCAGTTCCGGAGTCCGCCGTCGGCGAACGAGTCCGACGCGCCGACCACCATGTAGTAACGCTTGAGGACGGGGGTCACGACGAGCCCCGTGTCCTCGGCGCCGCCGCCGTAGGCGTTCTGCCAGACCACCGCGCCGGTCGCCCGATCGAGCTCGGCCAGCCAGTAGTCGCCGCGCGTCGAACCGGCGACGATGAAGTTCCCGTTGTAACCCTGGATCGCGTCGGCGAAGAACTCGTTCGGCCCGGGCCTTCCGTAGATCTTCTGCCAGATCACCTCCCCGTTCGGGTCGACGAGCACCGCGCGGCCGTTGCTCGCGTTCGGATCGTCCATCGCCGTCGCGCCGGTGAGGAGCAGGCTGCCGTCGTCCGCCTCCACCACGCGCAGGAGCGAATACCCGCCGTCCCCGTAGTCGCGGGCCCAGAGCACGTTCCCGGCGGCGTCGATCTTCACGAGCATGAACGACGTCCCTTCGCCGGAAAACACGTAACCGCCGTCCCGGGTCGGCACGAGGTTGTTCGCCCCGGCGAGCCCCGGCGCGTCGTAGGTGACCTCCCACGCGGGCGTGCCGTCGGCGTTGAGCTTGACCACCCACGGCCGGCAGCAGTCGAATCCGGCGCCGAAAGTCCCGCCGAGAATCGCCCCGCCGTCCGCGGTCTCGAGAACGCTGTGCCCGTACCCCCCTTGGTAGGTGCGGATCCAGTTCCCCTCGAGGGCGAACGACAGAGAGGGGCAAAGGAGCAGAGCCAGGGTCACGAGTGGTTTCATGGGGCCTCCGTGGGACCGGAAACGTACGGAGCGGCGGACCGCAGGCAGCGCGCGATGCCGCCGTTCGCGGCGTTGGCGCAGCGACCCCCCTCCGCGGAGACCCGAACGCGGCTTGCTCCTGGCCCGGCCGGGGCGTCTAATCGAACCGCATGGAGTGGCTTTCGAGGAGCGGCGCGGGCGTGCTGGCCCTCGGGCTCGCGGCGTGCGGCGGCCAGGACGCCGCCGTTCCGGGACCGAGCGCGACAGCGTTCGTCTTCGCCGTGCGCGGCGTCCCCGACGCGGAGGGTCGGTTCGTGGCGGTCACGGACGACCCCGCGGTGCTGGCGCGGCTGGACGACCAACTCGCGCTCCCCGAGTCCGAGCGGAGCCTCCACATCGCGGGCCCGATCGCGTCCGGGAACGGCGGGCACAACCTCGCATGGAGCTGGCACTTCATCCCGAGCCGCTGGGACGTCGTCGAGGCGAGCATCGAGGTCTGTGACGGGACGCCCCAGGCCGTCGAGAAGGACGTGGGGCGCTGGGTGGCCGAAGTCGGCACCTTCTGTCCCTGGGCCTCCTACGTCCAGCGAAGGATGTGAGGCCCGGCGGCTCGAAACTCCTTCCCCCGGGTAAGTCCGGCCGGGGAGTTCGTACCTATCCCCCTCGACCCTGTGGGCGAACGGACCGCGTCACGGCGCGATAAACCGCGCCACACCGCCCTGGCACGATTCTCGTTCTACACCTCCGGTCGCGCGGTTTCACAGATGCAACCCGGGAGGTCGCACCATGGGATTCAGTTCATCACGGCCGGGCTACACCGTACGCGTCGACGGGCTGCTCTTGGGAAGCACCCGATTCGTCATCCAGGCTGCGATCGAATACGAGACTTGGCTGACCGACGGCGAGCGGGAGCGCCTCGCCCCGATCGCGCAGTTGGAAGCCCTGCTCGCGATCGAGGGCGAGGAGGCACGCGGGCGCCGCCTCGGGGCCCGCGACGTTCACGTGGGGGTCGTCGGGGACGAACCGCTCTACCGGCTGTTCCGGACGCGGACGCCTGCGGCGCGGGGCCGCGTCACGGACGCGGGCGCGCGGAGGGGATACCCGACCGGGAGCCTCTCCTCGTCGATGCACGACAGGGTTGGCGAGGCGGTGTCGTAGCGCCGGACTCCGTCCCGACAGCGGCACGCGGCCCGACGGGCGTCGCGCGTTCGCCGTCGCATTCCTTGATTCCCCCCGGGGCGGCCCCCCTCCGATCCTGTTACAGTTTGCGCGAGGCAGGGAGGCCGAGATGGAGAAGGTCACCACCGACAAACTCTTGCAGGACCTGAGCGCGGTCATCCAGGACGCCGAGGCGCTGCTGCAGGCGACCGCCGGCCAGACCGGGGAGAAGGTCGCCGAGATCCGCGGCCAGGCCGCGGAAACGGTCCGCAAGGCTCGCGAGCGCATGGCGGAAGCCGGCGTCGAGGTCCAGGAGAAGGCGAAGGCGGTCGCGAAGTCGACGGACGCCTACGTGCACGAGAACCCCTGGACCTCGATCGCGATCGCCGCCTGCCTCGGTTTCCTCGTGGGTACGCTCAGCAGCCGCCGATGACCCCGAACGGCGAAGAGGCACGGGGGGCGCCGGCCGGGTTCCTGGAGTCGATCCGGACCCTGGCGACCACCGTCGTCGCCCTCGCCCACGACCGTCTCGAGCTGGCGGCGACCGAACTCCAGGAGGAGATCGCCCGCCTGGCGGGAGTCCTCCTCTGGGCCCTCACCGCGCTGCTGCTCGCGGTCGTGGGCGTGGCGTTCGTCGCGATCATGATTCTGCTCGCCGTCGACCCGGCGTACCGGGCGCTCGCGGCGGGCCTGCTCGCGATCCTCTTTCTCGCCGGCGCGGGTGTCGCGGCCATGATCGTGCGACGCATCCTGCGCGCGAAGCCCCGCGCCTTCGACGCGAGCCTCGCCGAGCTCGAGAAGGACCGCCAGGGGCTCGGAGGCGGGCGGTGAGGTCGCGGATCGAGGCGCTCGCCGAGCGGCGGCTGGCGCTCGTCCGAAGCTCCGACGCGCACCGCGCGCAGCTCGGCGCGACCGTCGAAGGGCTCCACCGCGAGATCGCGATCGCCGAGACGGTCGTCACCGTCGTCCGCGGCGTGCGTCGTTACCGCGCGCTGTTCGGCGCGCTCGCCGCCGCGCTGCTGCTGTTCGGTCCTTCGAAGACGCGTCGCTGGCTCGCGGGAGCGGCGGCGCTCGCCCCGTTCGCGATCGGGACCTACCGCCTCGCGAAGGGCGTGGCCCGGCCCCAGGAGAGCGACGATTCGTCCGGAGGTGCCCCGTGACCCGTGCGCTCGTGACCCTGTTCGCCCTCGCGGTTCTCGCGGCGCCCCCTCTCGCCGCCGACGAGACCGGCTGGTTCGTCCTGCTGCCGTCGGTCCCGGTCCCTCCGATCCCGAAGTCCGACACGCAGCGACTGCTCGACGGCGGCGTCATCGAGACCGACGGCTTCGCGCAGATGACCTTCAGCTTCGGCGGCGAGTTCAAGGACGGCGTCCCGACCTCGGGGCGCGTCGGCGCGATCCTCGTCCCGGACGACCCGAGGGTCCTGCAGCTGCTCCAGCGGGAGGGGCAGGTCGTCTTCGCGGTCGAGGTCACCCACAAGGTGACGGGAGGCAAGAACCCGATCTTCGTCTCCGAGCAGCAAACGCAGCGCGTGGCGTTCCCGCGTTACCGCGTCTTCTTCTACAACGAGACCGGCTCGACGGCGGTCGTGTCGCTGTCGGTGTACCGCTCGCGCTGCTGAGCGGATCGTCGCCGCCTAGCGCGGCCCGCCGAGATCGCAGACCGAGACGACGTGGTCGTGGTTCACGTAGACCACCGCCGCTCCCTTCACGAGCCGGAGGAAACCCGCCGCGGAGTCGTTGAGATGGTCGAGCGTCCGGTGGTGGGCCGCGCGCTCGTGCGACTCGAGAAGGCCCCGGACCGACTCCCCCGAGTCGAGCGCGATCTCGACGCGGAACGAGCGGACCGCGTCCGACTTCCCGAACTCGAGCGGGTTCTCGACCCGTGCCAGCTCGACGCGGCGGATGTTGCGTTTGTGGAGGAGGAAGTGCCGGTCCCCGCGCGCGAGAGGCAGGTACCGCTCCGCCGGATCGTTGAGCCGCTCGAGGATCGGCTCGCCCCCCGGGGACGCCTCCCCGACCGCCGCGTAGAGGTCCCCTTCGATCGTGGTGGCATCGGTCAGGTGGACCACCGCGGGCACGCGGCGGCGCTGTACGACCGGGCGCGCCTTCGCCTCCGGCGCCGGGGTGTCTTC
>DASVAW010000060.1 GCA_036376135.1 Candidatus Polarisedimenticolaceae bacterium
CACGCGCCACGATCAGCGACGACGAGGGCCGATTCCGGCTCGTCGCCCTTCCCGTGGGGACGTACGTCCTCCACATCGATCATCCCGCATTCGAGTCCGCCATCCTCGGCGACGTGACGATCCGCCTCGGAGGGACGACGGCGCTTCCGGCGCTCCGGCTGAAGCCCAAGTCCACCTTCGAGGAGAACGTCGAGGTGACGGCGCGTCCGGTGACGATCGATCCCGTGTCCACCGAGGTCGGAGGCACGCTCTCGTCCTCGTACTACGAGAACGTCCCGGTGGAGCGGAACTACCAGAGCATCGCCGCGCTTCTCCCCCACGTCGGGGTCAGTTACCTGGGGGACGACACGAACTTCGCGGGGTCGACCGGGCAGGAGAACCGCTACTTCATCGACGGCGTGGACGTCACCGACCCGTATCGGGGCATCGGCGGCACGAGCCTTCCCCACGACTTCGTGGAGGAGGTCGAGGTCCGGATCGGAGGATTCGAAGCGGAGTACCGCAGCGCGCTCGGCGGTATCGTCAATGTCGTCACGCCGTCCGGAGGCGAACGATGGGCCGGCAAGGTCTTCGGCTACTACGCCGGGGACCAGTTCTCGGGCGAGGCGCTGCAGGGCGTGACGCAGCTCGCGATGCGCGACTACCAGCAGTACGACGCGGGCGTGAGCTTCAGCGGCCCAATCGTGCGGGAACGGCTGCGGTGCTTCGTCGCGTACAACCCGGCGTTCGAGCGATCGCAGCGAGAGGTCCCCGGCACCGGTTACCACACGGACGACGCCACGGTCCACCGATTCGCGGGCAAGCTGACCTGGCAGGCCACGCCGCTGCACACGCTCGCGTTGACCGCCGTCGCCGACCCCGCCACGCGGGACGCCGTCGGCGACACCTTCGTCGTGTTCGGCACGCCGATCTCCTTCGAGAACCCCGACCCCCTGCTGCGGCACATCGAGACGGGCGGGAACACGGTCTCGGTCCGCGGGACCCACGTCTGGACTCCGCGCTTGCTCCTGGAAACCGAGATCTCGAGGCTGACGCGCAAGGAGGTCAACGAGCCCTCCACCGACCGCGGCCGCCAGGAGCCTCTCTTCATCGACTACCCGACGGGCGTCTGGTCCGGAGGCTCCCCGATCGACGTCGATGTCCGGAGCGCGCAGTGGACGCTCGGGGCGAAGGCGACCTGGTCCCGGGGGGCCCACGAACTGAAGGCGGGGCTCGAGTACCGCGAGAACGAGGCCGAGGTCCACCTCTTCTCGCGCAAGTACGCGCGGCTCGCGGAAGGCTCCTACAACGAGATTGTCTTCTGGCAGAACGGCTCCGTGCACCACCGCCTTCCCTCCGCCTTCGTCCAGGACTCCTGGCGCATCGGCGAGGGACTCACGCTGAACGCGGGATTACGCTGGGATGGACTCTCGATCGTCGGATCGGACGGACGGGTGGCCCAGACGATCGACGGCCAGTGGCAACCCCGCGTCGGATTCGTCTACCGGCCCGGAGCAGGCGACACGCAGCGGGTGTACGGGTCGGCCGCGCGCTACTTCCAGGAGCTCATGACCCAGTCGCCGACGCTGTACCACATCGAGGACTCCTTCCAGGCCGTCTACCTCTACGACCAAGACCCGACGCTCGATCCGCCGCCGCTGGCGCAGTTCGAGGTGCCCGGGTATATCCGCCCCGCCGTGGACGGCCTCCGGGGCCAGGGATTCGACGAGCTCACGCTCGGGTACGAACGTCGCATCGCCTCCCGCCATCGCCTCGGGGCTCGTGGCGTCTATCGAACGCTGCGCGACGCCATCGAGGACGCGACCGTCGGGGAGTCGTTCGAGGCGTTCTGGGGAAATCCCGGTCGCGGGATGCTCGCCGAGTATCCCCGGCCGACACGCGAATACCGCGCGCTGGAGATCACCTTCCAGCGGGATGGCGGGACCCGGCTCGGCTACCTGCTCTCGTACGTGTGGTCGCAGACTCGGGGGAATTTCCCGGGGCTGTTCGACTCGGACCGGATGAACCCCTTCGCGAACTCGAACCAGCAGTACGACTTCCTCGAGCAACTCGTGAACGCCGACGGGGAGCTTCCCAACGACCGGACCCACGTCTTCAAGGCGTCCGGTTTCTACCGCTTCGACTTCGGCCTGAACGTCGGGACGTCGATGGTGTGGGAGTCCGGAACGCCGTTGAGCGAGATGGGCGCGACGGTCTGGGGGCCGACCTGGTACACGTTCGTCCAGCCGAGAGGGTCCGAGGGGCGCACTTCCTCCCTGGTCGACCTGAACGTCCGACTGGATTACACGTTCCGTCGCTCGGCGAGCAGCCGCTGGCACTCCCGGCTCATCCTGGACGTCTTCCACCTGTTCAGCGAGCGGGACCCGGTGGACGTCGACCAGGTCCACTACTTCAACGCCGACGAGAACGGGAACCCGATCAACCCGAACCCGACGTACGGGCAGCCGACCCGGTACTTCCCTCCGACCACCGTCCGCCTGGGCCTCGAGGTGAGCTTCTAACCCGCCATCGAGCTCAGGAACTCCGCGTTGTCCTTCGTCTTGAGCATCTTGTCCCGCAGCAGCTCCATCGCCTCGACGGAGCTCATCTGCTGCAGGACCTTGCGGAGGACCCACGCGCGGTCGAGCTCCTGCTTGGACAGCAGCAGC
>DASVAW010000061.1 GCA_036376135.1 Candidatus Polarisedimenticolaceae bacterium
GCCCGGACTCGCGATGTCCGTTGCGGGGCAGGGCGGAAAATGGTTGCTGTCCCCATTTCCAAATCGTCCGTTGAAGACTTGACCCCTTCTATACTCCCGCGCCATGAGCTCGTCCATTACGCCCGGCACCCGTCTCGGTCCCTACGAAATCGTCGACCGCCTCGGGGCCGGCGGCATGGGCGAGGTCTGGCGGGCGAAGGACAGCCGGCTCGGCCGCGACGTCGCGATCAAGGTCCTCCCGCCGCTGGTGGCCGCCGATGCGGAGCGACTCCAGAGGTTCCATCGTGAGGCGCAGGTCCTGGCCTCGCTCAACCACCCGAACGTCGGCGCGATCTACGGCGTGGAGGAGATCGGCGGCTCCCCGGCCCTCGTGCTCGAGCTGATCGAGGGCCCGACCCTCGCCGACCGCATCTCGAAGGGACCGCTCCTCCTCGACGAGGCCGTCGCGATCGCGCGACAGATCGCCGACGCGCTCGAGTACGCGCACGACCGCGGCGTCGTCCACCGCGACCTCAAGCCCGCCAACGTGAAGCTCGACGCCGAGGGGCGCGCGAAGGTCCTCGACTTCGGCCTCGCCAAGGCGGTGGCGGGCGACCCCTCCGGGCGCAGCGATCCGGCGCTGTCGATGTCCCCGACGATCACCTCGCTCGGCACCATGGCCGGCGCGCTCCTCGGCACCGCCGCGTACATGAGCCCCGAGCAGGCCCGCGGCGCCTCCGTCGACCGCCGCGCGGACATCTGGGCCTTCGGCGCATTGTTCTGGGAGATGCTCACCGGCAAGCGCCTGTTCGAGGGGGAGACGGTCTCCGACACCCTCGCCGCGGTCCTTCGCGCACCGGTCGAATACGACTCCATTCCACCGAGCGTACCGCCTTCGCTGCGCAGGCTGATCGCCCGCTGCCTCGACCGCGACCCGAAAAAGCGCCTTCGCGACATCGGCGAGGCGCGGATCCTCCTCGAGAACGTCGGGAAGGAACCCGAGTCGGAGCCGCCGGCCGCGAGCTTCGCCCCGGCCCCGCGCCCGCGATGGTTCGCCCTGCTGCCCTGGACGGTCGCCGCGGCGTCGGTCGCCGCGCTCGTCGGCGTGAAGCTCCTCTCCCGCCCCGCGGAGTCTCCTCAGCTTTCGACGCGGTTCGAGATGACGCGCCCCGCGAAGCTCCAGGGGATGAGCTGGCCGATGCTCGCTCCGGACGGCCGGACGATCGCCTTCCAGGGATTCGGCGCCGACGGCACGGGAGGCATGATCTGGATCCGCCCCCTCGACGCCTTCGAGGCGTACCCGTTGAGCGGAACCGAGGGAGCGGGCCGTCCGTTCTGGTCCCCCGACAGCCGCCACCTCGCTTTCTTCGCGAGCGGCCAGCTCCGCAAGATCCCGGTGGCCGGCGGCCCGACGCAGATGATCTGCGAGTGCACCGGGGCCGACGGCTCGTGGGGCATCGACGGCACGATCCTCTTCGACGGCTCGGCAACCGACGGCATCCGGAGCGTCCCGGCGTCGGGGGGCGTTCCGACCCAGGTCGTTCCCGCGGGGGGAGAAGGGCAGCTGCGTCTCGCGGCCTGGCCCCGCCTTCTTCCCGACGGCCGTCACTTCCTGTTCCTGGGGAGAGAACGCGACGACGTCAGCGCCGAGAACATGATCCTGGTCGGCACCCTGGGGGAGACGGAGCACCGCGCGCTCGTCCCCACGAAGTCGCGGGTGGATTTCGCGAACGGCCGACTCGTCTACATCCTGCAGGACACGCTGGTCTCGCAACGCCTCGACATGGACCGCCTCGAAGTGCGCGGCGATCCCGTGCCGATCGTCTCGGGGATCATGGCCTCGGGGGGGCGCGCCAACTTCTCGCTCTCCGCGCGAGGCGACCTCGTCTACATGGCCGCGGCGGAGCAGGGGCGGGCCGAGCTCGTCTGGGTCGATCGGAGCGGGAAGGAGATCGGCAAGGTCGGCCCTCCCGATCGGTATCTCGAGCTTGCGCTTTCCCCCGACGGAACGCGCGTCGCGTACGGCCTCTCGGACGACAAGGGCGAGCCGGACGTCTGGGTTCGCGATCTGCGGCGGAACGCGGTCGCGCGCATCACGAATCAGTCGGGGACCGACAACTGGCCGGTGTGGTCCGCGGACGGCACGCAGGTCTACTTCGCCTCGAATCGATCGGGGGCGAAGTACCTCGTCTACCGGCGATCCGCGACCGGCACCGGACCGGAGGACGTCATCTTCGAACCCGAGCGCGGCGGCGCCGGCCCGGCCGACGTCTCCACCGACGGACGTCACCTCACGCTCGTGCGGAGCAACACCGGAGCCCAGTTCGACATCGTCACCATTCCCGCGGACGGGAAGGGGGCGCCCGTCAGCGTTGCCGCGGACAAGGCCAACGAGGGGGCGGCGCAGTTCTCCCCCGACGGCCGATTCATCGCCTACTCCTCGGACGAGAGCGGGAGGACCGAGATCTACGTCCAGACCTTCCCGCCGTCGGGGCAGAAGTGGACGGTCTCGAACTCGGGAGGATTCCAGCCGCGCTGGCGGGCCGACGGCAGAGAGCTGTTCTACCTCGGCGCCGACGCCGAAATGACGTCGGTACCGCTGATGCTCGGGTCGAGCTTCGAGGCGGGCCTCCCCGAGACGTTGTTCGGCACACGCGTTCGCACCGGGGGGACGCTGACGGGGTTGTACGACGTCACCGCCGACGGGCAGCGCTTCCTGCTCAACACGCCGACCGGCGAGACCGCGCCGACGCCGTTTTCGGTGGTGTTGAACGCGGTGCAACCATGATGACGTTGCTCCTCGCCTCCGCCGTCGCGTTCCCCATCGACCCCCGCCCCGAGCTCGCCGACGTCTTCGAGAAGGCCGGCGTGACCGGGGCGATCGTCGTCTATGACACGAGCACGGGGCGCGCGGTGGCGTCCGACCCCAAGCGTGTGGACGAGCCGGCGATCCCCGCCTCGACGTTCAAGATCTTCAACACGATGGTCGCCCTCGAGACCGGCGCGATCGCCGACGAGAAGACCGTCCTGAAATGGGACGGGGTCGAGCGGACGTTCGCGAACTGGAACAAGGACATGGACATGAAGGAGGCGATGCGCGTCTCCTGCGTGTGGTTCTACCAGGAGCTCGCGCGGCGCGCGGGGCCCGGGAAGATGCAGCACTGGCTCGACGCGGTCGGCTACGGAAACCGCGACCTCGGCGGCGGGATCGACCGATTCTGGCTCGACGGCGACCTGCGCATCTCCCCGCGCCAGCAGATCGACTTCCTTCGGCGGCTGCACGACGGGAAACTTCCGTTTTCCGAACGGTCGATGCGCATCGTGAAGGAGATCCTGCCGACCGAGAAGACCCCCGGCGGCGCCGTCGTCCACGGGAAGACCGGGTGGGGCGCGCGACTAAAGCCGCAGGCCGGCTGGTACGTCGGCTGGGTCGACCTCGAGGGGCGCACCCTCTACTTCGCCACGCGCGTGGACATCATGAAAGACGACGACGTGAAGGCGCGGATCCCGGCGACGCTCGAGGTGCTCGGGCGGATGGAGGGCGGCCTCCCTCCCGGTCAAAGGTAGAAGAACCTCCGCAGTTCGCCCTCCGCGACGAACCGGCAGGCCTGCCGGTAGATCGCGCGCAACGTCCCGGGAGCGAGCTCGCGGTGCAGTGGAACCGTGAGGATCTCGGATTCCCCGGCCGCGTTCGTGCGACGCAGCTTCGCGTGGCTTCCCCGCGTCGAGACGACCTCGAACCCGAAGCTTGCCAGCGCGCGTAGCACCTCGCGCGCGGAGAGCGCCCTAAGCCGGGGAGCCACCGTCGCCCACCGAGGTCTCGTATTGAAGGACGAGGCGTGGCGCCGCGACGAGTCCGAGGGAGCCAGGGTCCTCCCCTTCGAGGTGAAGCGCGACCGCCTCGCGCAACGCCTCCGCCGTTTCGTCGAGCGAGCGTCCCTGGGTCACGACCGCGATCTCCAGGCACTCGGCGACGAACCACGCGCCGTCGCGCACGACGACCGCGTGCACGGTGTCGCGCAGCGGGCGGCGGGGAGCGTGGTACGCGGCGCGCGCCTCGGCCACCGCCCTCGCTTCGGGATCCGACGGCGCGCGACGGTGCTTCGGGAGGATCTCGTAGGAGCCGCGCGCGATGCGTCGGAAGTAGTCCCAGCGGTGCGGGTGATTCGCGGGAGCGTTCACGCAGCAACGGCTGACGACGTGCGTCCGCACCGTCGACGCGTTGAGGTGCGGCAGGAGCCGGACGATCTCGTCGGGACGGAACGACCAGGCGCCCCGGCGGCGGCACAGGCGCACCGCGGCCCGGAGAACCTGCAGATGGACCGGCGTGTCGCGCATACCCGAAAATTACAAGGGTAATTTTTCGATGTCAAGTCAGGGACGGCGGGATCCCCAGCGCGCCTGCGTTCTCCCCGATCCGTCGATCAAACGTGACGAGTTTCAACTCCGCGAACGCCTCCGTGAACGCGAGGGCCGTCGAGAGGTGAATCGCGTCGAGAGTCCGAAGCGGCTCGACGGGAAACGTCCGACCCGCCCGGTCGAGGACGGGGTCCGTGATCGCCATGACGATCCACCCGGCCCGCTGCCGGCGGAGCACCCCGCGGAGTTTCCTGGCGTCGGCTTCGCGGAGAATCCTCTCGACGACCGCCCGCGACAACGCACGCTCGGCCTCCACGAAGGTGAGGCTCGAGGTCACGACGGCGTCCGCCGCATCCACGACCCCGGCCACCTTCCCCGCCTCCGGCTCCCCGAGGAGCCAGCTCAGAAGCGCGGACGTCTCGAGGTAGACGGCGGTCACCTGCGCGACTCGTCGCGATCCCGCGCCAGGATCCGCTCCGCGGTCCCTTCCTTCAGCCGCACCGGCGAAGGAGGCAGCGGCGACTTGGGCCGTGTCGGCAGCGTGACCGCGCCCGCGCGGGCCCAGGTCGCGAGGACGAGGTCCTCGCCCACGCCGTAGGCCATTCCGGGCTCGTGGATCTCCGCGATGACCGTGCCCCGATCGGACACGAGCAGCCGCCCCCCGGCGCGCACCTCGCGAAGGTGGGCGCTGAGGTTGTTCTTGAGATCCTTGATCCCGACCTTCTTCGAGCGGCGCATGCCGCGAAGGTAGCTACCAAGTGGCTACCTCGTCAAGTTGTGGAAGGGCTCAAGTCTTCGCTGCGGCGAGGACCTGGTCCCTGTAGACTCCGCGGGTGGTTCTCACGGTGGACCGGGTTCTTCCCCGCATCATCCAGGGTGGGATGGGCGCGGGAGTGTCGGACTGGCGGCTGGCCCGCGCGGTCGCCGTCACGGGGCAACTCGGTGTCGTCTCCGGGACGATGCTCGACACGATCCTGGTGCGACGCCTCCAGGACGGCGACCCCGGCGGCTTCATGCGCCGCGCGATCGAACGCTTCCCCCTCCCGGAGATCGGTGCCGACGTCCTGCGCCGTTACTTCCGCGAGGAGGGGCGCCCCCCCGGGGAGCCCTACCGGCTCCTCCCGATGTACCGGCGCGCCGCCGACGCGTTCCGCGAACGGGTCACGATGCTCGCGAACTTCGTCGAGGTGTACCTCGCCAAGGAGGGGCACCCCGGCGTCGTCGGGATCAACCTGCTCACGAAGGTCCAGCTCCCCAACCTCGCGTCGCTTTACGGCGCGATGCTCGCCGGGGTCGATTACGTGATGATGGGAGCGGGGATCCCGCGCGAGATCCCGGGGGCTCTCGACGCATTCGTCCGTCACGACGCCGCGTCGATGAAGCTCGACCACGCCGGGGTCCCGCCGGCCGTCCCGGAGGTCGCGACCTTCGACCCCCGGGCCCACGGGGCGGACGCGGCGGGCGAGCTTCGCCGCCCGCATTTCCTCCCCATCGTCTCGTCGCACACCCTCGCCGCCTCGCTCGCGAAGAAGTCGAGCGGCCGCGTCGACGGGTTCATCGTCGAGACCTCCGGCGCGGGAGGGCACAGCGCTCCACCGCGCGGCGTGACGCAGCTCGACGCCGGGGGCGAACCGGTCTACGGCGAGCGCGACCGGCCGGACCTCGCGCGGTTTCGCGAGCTCGGGGTGCCGTTCTGGCTCGCCGGCGGGACCGGAACCCGCGCCGGGCTTCGGGACGCGCTCGCTTCGGGGGCGGCGGGGATCCAGGTCGGAACGTTGTTCGCCTACTGCGACGAGTCGGGGCTCGCGGACGGGATCAAGAGGCGGGTCCTCCAGGGGATGGTCCGCGACGCGGTCGTCGTGCGCAACGACCCTCGCGTGTCGCCGACCGGCCTCCCCTTCAAGATCGTGCAGATGGAGGACGGCGGGTTCCAGCCCGAGGACCGCGCCCGGGTGTGCGACCTGGGATACCTCCGGCTCGCCGTGCGCGACGAGGAGGGGCGATTCGTCTACCGCTGCGCGGCGGAGCCGGTCGAGGCTTACGCCCGCAAGGGGGGCGCCGTCGACGAGACCGAGGGGCGCCGCTGCCTGTGCAACGCCCTCCTCGCCAACATCGGCTTGGGTCAGGCCCGCCCGGGAGGGATCGACGAGCAGCCGCTGCTCACGAGCGGCACGTGCCTCGAGACGATCCCCGACCTGCTCGCCGGGCGGGAGTCGTTCTCGGCAGCGGACGTGGTCGATTACCTTTCGGGGTAAGGGCGGCCCCTACCGCGGCGATATTCCCCCTCGATCCGGTTGACCGCCCCCCATCGGGGCACGAAGTTGTGGGCGGAGGGTCGGTACGACCCAGGAGGGGTTGCATGTTCGAGCTCACGGGAATCCGAGTCCGGTCCGTCCTTCTCGCCGCTTGCTGCGCGGGCCTCCTCGCGCTCGTCGCGATGAGCGCAACGCCCTGCCGGGCCGCCTCGATCCCGGCGTGGCTGGACGAGAACATCTCGAGGTGGAACGCGGAGCACGCGGAAGTCCCCATCCGCTTCGTCAACATCAAGGACTCGTACGTCTGGTACGACGCCCCGAAGACCGCCGAGATCGGACAGAAGCGGATCCGGGAGGCCCTCACCCGGATCGTGCTCGGGAACGGCTACGTCCCGATGGACGAGGAGGAGCTCGTGACGACCGGCAAGCCGCCCGTCGTGAGCGGGCCCGTGACCCCCAAGAAGTGCTGGAAGTGGTCGTACGTACTCAACATCGAGTCGCAGAGCAACACGAAGGCCGAGGGGGACGACTTCGCCGGCCAGCGTCAGCGGATGCTCACGACGATGGTGTGCGAGGACACCGCCTCCTGGTGGATGGCCTTCCGCGTCCTTCAGTAGGAAGTAGGGACAGCAACCATTTTCGACAAATGGGGACAGTCCCCCAAGAA
>DASVAW010000062.1 GCA_036376135.1 Candidatus Polarisedimenticolaceae bacterium
CCATGACGACGGAATGCCTGGAGAGCCGGAAGACGGGATTCTTCACGAAGCTGGTGCACGCGGGGGCGCCGAAGGACGCGTACGGCAGCGCGGTCACCCCGATCTATCAGACGTCCACGTTCGGCTTCCGGAACGCGCAGGAGGGGGCGGACCGGTTCGCGGGGAAGGCCGACGGCTACATCTACACGCGCCTCGGCAATCCCACCATTCACGCCCTCGAAGCGTGCGTGGCGGAACTCGAGGAGGGCGTCGGCGGCGTCGCCACGAGTTCGGGCATGGGGGCCGTCCTGACGGTCTACATGGCGCTCCTCGACCAGGGGAGCCACGTCGTGAGCACGGCGTCGGTCTACGGACCCTCGCGAGGACTGCTCGAGGATCACTTCGCGCGCTTCGGCGTCACCGCGACGTTCGTCGACACGTCCGACGTCCGCAACGTGGAGCGGGCCCTGCGCCCGAACACGCGTTTCGTCTACGTGGAAACGCCCTCCAACCCGTCCATGCAGGTCACCGATATCGCCGCCACGGCCGCCGCGGCTCGCAAGGCCGGCTGCCTGCTCGTGGTCGACAACACGTTCGCGTCCCCCTATCTCCAGAGGCCGCTCCTCTTGGGGGCCGACGTGGCTCTCCACTCGGTGACGAAATTCATCAACGGACACGCCGACGTGGTGGGCGGCATCCTGGTGGCCAAGGACCCCGAGCTGCTTCGCCGCCTCCGCTCGGTCATGATCGCCACGGGGTGCAACATGGATCCCCACCAGGCGTTCCTCGTCCACCGGGGACTCAAGACGCTCGCCCTTCGGCTCGACCGCGCCCAGGCCTCGGCGCAACGCATCGCCGCCTGGCTCGAGTCGAGACCGGACGTGGCGTGGGTCCGCTACATCGGACTTCCCTCCCATCCGCAGCACGAACTCTCGAAGCGACAGATGAGCGGCTTCGGCGCCATGATCAGTTTCGAGCTGAAGGGCGGGTTCGACGCGGGCGAGCGGCTCATGAACCGCGTTCGCCTGGCGACCCTCGCGGTCTCTCTGGGCGGCGTCGAGACGCTCGTCGAGCATCCCGCCTCGATGACGCACGCGAAGATGGCGCCGGCCGAGCGGCTCAAGGCGGGGATCACCGAAGGGCTCGTGCGCTACGCGGTGGGGATCGAGGAGCCCGAGGATCTCATCGAGGACCTTCGGCAGGCGCTGGAGGGGTGAGCCCGGGATCGGGGAACGCCGCCGGCGGGGACGGGAGAGGTCGCCGGCTGATCGCGGTCATCGAGTGCATCCTCAACCAGAACGCGCGCGACGCCGGCGCCGCGGACTCCCCCGCCCTGAATGCCGAGGTCGTCCTACTCTGCCGGGATCACGACGTCGGCCTCCTTCAGATGCCCTGCCCGGAGATCGCGTTCCTGGGCTTGAAGCGCACGCGCCCGAAGGGCGAGTCCATCCGTGCCGCGCTCGACACGCCCGCCGGTCGACGGTGTTGTGGGAACCTCGCGAGGGAGGTCGCGGACCGCATCGAAGCGTACGCCCGCGAAGGGTGCGAGGTGCTCGCCCTGCTGGGCGGAAACCCGGGGAGCCCGGGGTGCGCGGTGCACGAGGACGGGAGCGGACTGCGCCCGGAGTCCGGCGTCCTCATGCGGGAGCTCCGGGCCGAGCTGCGCCGGAGAAGCATCGAGATACCCTTCCGCGGAATGCGCGACCACGACCCCGCGAGCCATGCGGAGGACGTCGAATGGCTGCGCGGCGTGCTGGCCACGGGCGCGGCCGCGCGGCGCGACGAAAGCGCCCCGCCTTAGGTCACTCGCTCAGGAAGGGCGGCTGGCTCCCCTGCGGAATCCCCGTCTCGATCCGCACCTCGCGGAAGAGCGCGTGGCAGGCCGGACGGATCATGGGGGCCTCGAGCGGCCAGACCAACGTCACCGGCGCGCGGCGGGGCGCGAAGGGCTCGCGGTCGAGAAGAGCGTGGAGCTCGGGATCGAGGCGCACGTACCATGGCGCCAGGCGATGCAGGAACTTCCGCCCGAGCCAGCGAAGAGCGCGCTCCGGCTCGCCGAGCCGCA
>DASVAW010000063.1 GCA_036376135.1 Candidatus Polarisedimenticolaceae bacterium
CCCCGTAACAGGCGCTTCGGGGTTGGGAAAATGGTTGCTGTCCCCATTTGTGAAATACGGTGACTGTCCCTATCTACATCGACCGCACCGGGTTCTTGTACATCGCCGGCATCGCGTCGAAGGTCTTCTTCGTCGCCTCCGACGCGAAGTAATACGTCCGCCCCTCGAGCACGGACTTCGGCGACGCCCCGTTCGGCGCGAACCGCGCGCCGGACACGGGGTCGGTGAGCTTGCCGCACCAGCGGAACGGCTGCGCGAGGAACTGCGCCTTCTCCGCCGCGTCGGCGAAGAAGAAGAGGTCGTGACCGAGGATCACGCGGGTCTCGGGCTCCAGCACGGCGGCGCGTTTCGGGTCGACGATCGAGTCGAAGGACAGGTTCAGCCCGTTCAGCAGGCGCTCGGGGTCCTGGACCAGGACCGCGGGGCAGGGGGTTCAGCAGAACCCGACGGGCCGCCCGTTCACCCACACCGGGGCGATCTTCGGGTTCAGCTTCGAGCGCCGGTTCGGGCAGCGGTCGTTGGGGGAGACGCCCCCCTCGGCCCATTTCAGTTTCGGGAAGTCCGGGTGATCGCCGGGGACGACCTCCGGAGGCGCCGGCGTCATCGCCGCGGACGCGGCGAGCAGCAGACCCAGGATGAGGCTCAAACGGTCCTCCCTCTGCGCTGGTACACGTAGGCGATCGCGAGAAGCACGACGCCCAGGACGACGAACGAGAGGATACGGTAGATCGCGTCCAGCGCCGACAGGTCGACCAGGAAGACCTTCGCGATCGTGATGCCGAGAAGCCCCAGCGCGGCGTAGCGCACCGTCGGGAGCGCCCGCAGGAATCCCACCGCGAGCGCGGCCGCGGCGTACACCGTCCACAACACCGAGAGACCGACCTGCTGCAGCCAGCGCAGGCGTCGCGCGGTCTCTCCCGAGGCGGCCCGCGCGAGCTGCTGCTGATGCGCCCACCACGCGAACGTCAGCGTGATCCACAGGAGGACCGGAGCCGCGGCGGCGAGAATCCGCGACGCGGGTCCGAAGGCCGGCCGATCGGCGAGCGGGCGCAGCAGCACCGCCGCGAGGGCGATCGCCGCGCACGCCGCCACGCGCAGCACGAACTGCGGGTTGACGAGGTCGACCGACTGATCCCACGCGAGGGAGCCGTCCTCGAGGAACAGCCGCACGAGCAGCACGGCGCCGGTCACCGGCGTCGCGACCGCGAAGGCGAAGTCGGGCTTCGCCCTCGCGAGCGCCGCGAGGGCCAGCATCTCGACACCGAGGAGCACCGCCGGCCACGGCACCGCCGGGTCGCGCCAGCACAACACCGCGCCGAGCGCCGCGGCGACGCACCAGAACAGCGATCGAAGATCGCCGGCCTCGGGACTCTCGCTCGATCGGCCCACGACCGCCCCGGCCCACGCCAGGCACGCGACGACGGCGGCGTGCACCGCGAATCGCACGTTCCAGACGGGAACGTCGACCGGATACCGCCAGGGGTCGAAGAAGGCCGCGCGCGCGGTTGCTCCGGCGAGGAACACCGCCCCCGTCACGAGGTCGACGTTCCCGCGCCCGGGGCGTTGCGAAGTCAGGAGGAACGCGACGCCGAGCGCGGCCCAGGAGAGGGTGACCCACGGCCCGTCGAAGGCGAGCGGCGCGGCGATCGCCAGGAAGGTCGCGCCGATCCCGCGGTGCAACGTGGTGAACGGCGGGTCGCCTCCCGCGACGCGCTCGGCGTGGTATTGCGCCACCCCGAGGTACAGCGCTCCCAGGACGACCGCCCAGTAGGCCTCCTGGCGCTGCGCTCCCCAGCGCTCGAGGGTCACGTAGACCGCGCCGAAGAACGCGGTCGCGTTCCCCGCGACGAGCACGAGGTCGAGCGGCTCCGCCTCCACGCGGTCGAGCCAGGAACGAAGCAGCGGCACGGCGAGGAAGAGCGCGAACAGCGCCGACATCAGCGCGAGGCGGATCGCCGGGTGCGGCGCCTCGCCCCCCTTCGCGATCGCGGGGAGGACGAGGAGCGCCGATCCCGCCCAGGCGAGCCGGTTGAGCGACGGCCAGGAACGGAACCGCGCCACGCCGAGGACGACCAGGTCGAGGACGATCAGGTACGCCATCAGCACCCGCTCGTCGGGGCGGGTCGTCGCGACGAGGATCGGGGTCAGCAACCCGCCGAGCACCGCGAGGACCGCGACGGGCTGCCGCGCGGTCGCGACGGACAACGCGACGCCGAGCGCCGTCACCCCCGCCATCGCCGCAAAGGCGGGGCCGGCCCCGAGGAACCCGTAGACGCGATGCGCCGCGAACAGCGCGAGGTAGAGCATCCCGAGCCCGGCGCCGGTCAGCCCGTCGCAGAGCACGACGAGCGCGGGGCGACGGCGCAGGTACGAGCCCCCGGCGATCAGCGCGATCCCGGACGCGACTCCCATCGCCACGCGCCCGGCCGGGCCGATCAGGTTGTTCTGGAAGCTCCACCGCAGCAGGAAGCCGACGGCGAAGAGCAGGGTGACCGCCCCCACCCAGGTCGCCCATCGTCCGCCGACGATCTGCTCGAGGTCGACCCCGGGTTTGGGAGCCGGCTCGGGGGCCGGAACGGGTGCCGGCTCGGGGACCGGAACGACGGGGCGCGGCGGGGGAGGAGGTGGCGGCTGCGGTAAGGGCGTCGGCCCGGGCAACGGCCCCTCCGCCTTCACCCTCCGGTCGAGGGCGCGCACGGCGGCTTCGAGTCCGGCGACGCGGGCCTCGAGGCGCTCCGCGCTCTCCCGCGAGCGGTTGAGGGCGACGATGGCGAGGATCAGAGCGACGATCGGGAGCGCGGCGAAGGAGAAGGCGACGAGCACCCAAAGGGATTCCATGACCCCTCCCTGCGTCGATGCTACCCCGTGTGACAGAATCCGGCCGCATGAGCCCCGCGTTCCGCATCGCCGCCGCCGCCCTCGCGCTCTCCGTGCCGCTCGAGGCCTTCGCGAAGAACGACGCGAAGGTCACGGCGGACGTCTCGGGGCCGTCGACGCGCCTCGTCGTCACCTTCGAGCGCTCCGCCGACTGCCGGGTCGCGCAGGTCGCGGCGAAACTCGAGGTGACCTGCGCCGACCGGGTCGCCTTCGAGCCGGCCGAAGGGAAGGTCGCCGACGGGATCGTCGAGGGGTGGAAGGCCGAAGGGGACCGGAATCTCGTCGTCCTCCTCGGCCCCGGCTATCGCCGCCACGAGAGCTTCGACCTCAAGAACCCCGCGCGGCTGGTCCTCGACGTCGAGGGGAAACGCGCGGCGGTCGCGGCGGTCCCGGTCGCGCCCGCCGCCCCCAGGCGCGCGGGCCCCGTCGTCGTCGTCGACCCGGGTCACGGCGGCGTCGAGACCGGCGCCCTCGGCCCCTCGGGAGCCCAGGAGAAGGAGATCACCCTCGACCTGGCGCGGCGTCTCGCCACCCGGCTCGAGCGCGACGGGGTCACGGCGGTTCTCACCCGCGACGACGACCGGATCCTCGGCCTCGACGACCGCACCGCGGTCGCCAACCACAACAAGGCCGAGTTGTTCGTCTCGATCCATCTCAACGCCGCGCGCGGGAAGAAGGCCCTCGGCGCCGAGACCTACTACCTCGCCACCGACGCGACCGACGACGAGGCGCGCACCCTTGCGGGGCTCGAGAACAAGGGGTACGCGGGGGCCGGATCGACCCCGGCCCCGACCTCCGCCGGCGAGACCCCCGACCCCTCGCTCGAGCTGATCCTCTGGGATCTCGCGCAGAACCGGTACCTCGAGGAGAGCGCGCGTCTCGCGGAGGCCGTCCAGCGAGAGATGAACGAGCTGACCGGAACGCGCGATCGCGGCGTGCGGCAGGCGCCGTTCCGCGTCCTCATGGGGGCGACGATGCCGGCGATCCTCGTCGAGGTCGGCTTCATCTCGAACCCAGAGGAAGAGGCCCGCTTCAAGGACGACGCCTACAAGGACAAGGTCGTCGAGGCGCTCGCGCGCGCGATCGGCGCCTTCCGCGCCCGCACCGAAGGGGCGCGATGAGGCGGCTCGCGGTCACGGCGCTCGCCCTCGCCGCGCTCGCCTGCGGAGGGGAGCGGCCGCGCGATCGCGCCGCCGCGCCGGAGCCGGGCGCCCCGCCCCCCTCCGAGTCCGAGCTCGACGCCGCGAACGCCCCGGCGACCGTGGACGTGACCGTTTATTTCCCCGGCCCGAACGGGCGCGAGCTCGTCGGCGAGACGCGCGGGATCCTCCCGACCCCGCTCCCCGGCGACCGGGCCAAGCAGATCGTCCAGGAGCTGATCGCGGGGTCGCGCGGCGGCGCCGAGCGCGCCATTCCGGAGGGGACGACGTTGCGGCAGGTCTTCGTCGAGGACGACGGTACCGCGTGGGTCGATCTCTCCCCCGAGTTCCGCAACGGGATCGGCGGCACCGCCGACGAGCTCCTCCAGGTCTACGCCGTGGTCGACTCGATCGGGCTCAACGTTCCGGGGATCACGAAGGTCGGCCTGATCGTCGACGGCCGCCCTCTCGAGACGCTCAACGGCCACCTCGATCTCCGCCGTCCCCTCCCTCCGCGCCGCGATCTCGTCGCGGGCGGCGCCCCGGCGGAGGAGTAGGCGATGGATCCGAGACCGATCGGCGTCTTCGATTCCGGGGTCGGCGGTCTGACCGTCTTCCGGGCCCTCGAGGCGGCGGTCCCCGGCGAGTCCTTTCTCTACCTCGGCGACACCGCGCGCGTCCCGTACGGCACGAAGTCCGCCGAGACGGTCGTGCGCTACGGGATCGAGGCCGCGCGGTTCCTGCGCCGACACGACGTGAAGGCGATCGTGGTCGCCTGCAACACCGTCTCCTCCGTCGCGCTCGACGCCGTCGCCGAGGAGGCGAAGGTCCCCGTCGTCGGCGTGATCCTCCCCGGCGCGCGTCGCGCGGTGAAGGCCTCGCGCACCGGCCGCATCGGTGTGATCGGCACCCGCGCGACCGTCGCGAGCGAGGCGTACCCGCGCGCGATCCTCGCCCTGCGCGGCGACGCGGAGGTGTTCAGCGTGGCCTGCCCGCTCTTCGTCCCGCTCGCCGAGGAGGGATGGACGGACGACGACGTCACGAAGGCGGTCGCCGAGCGGTACCTCGCGACCCTGAAGGACTCCGGCGTCGACACGCTGGTGCTCGGCTGCACCCACTACCCGCTTCTCGCCCCCGTGCTCCAGGAGGTGATGGGGCCCGACGTCGCGCTCGTCGACTCCGCGGAGTCGGTGTCGGTCGAGGTGCACGACTGGTTCGCGGGGGACGCGGTGCTGCGCGCCCCGAAGGCGGTGAAGCCGGCCACGAGGTTCTACGTGACCGACGCCCCGGGCCCGTTCCTGCACGTCGCCGAGCGTTTCCTCGGCCGCCCGGTCGAGCTGATCGGCCGCTCGCGTCTCGACGCGGAGGGGAACGCATGACCCGCCACGACGGTCGTCCGCCTTCCGCCCTCCGCCCCGTGCGGCTCGAGCCGAACTGGCTCAAGACCGCCGACGGGTCGGTCCTGATCACCGTCGGCGAGACCCGCGTATTGTGCGCGGCGACGGTCGAGGACAAGGTCCCGCCGTTCCTCAAGGACGCGGGGGAGGGATGGGTCACCGCGGAATATTCGATGCTCCCCGCGTCCACGTCGACCCGCACCTCGCGCGAGGTCGCGAAGGGGCGTCCGTCGGGGCGCACGATGGAGATCCAGCGTCTGATCGGCCGCGCGCTCCGCAGCGTCGTCGACCGCAAGGCGCTCGGCCCGCGGACGATCTGGGTCGACTGCGACGTGCTGCAGGCCGACGGCGGCACCCGTACCGCGTCGATCACCGGCGGCTTCGTCGCCCTTGCCCTCGCGGCCGCGAAGCTGAGGGAGAAGGGGATCGTGACGCGCCCCGTCTTCTCGTCGCTCGTCGCGGCGGTGTCGGTGGGGATGGTGACCGGCACGCCGGTCCTCGACCTCGACTACATCGAGGACTCCGCCGCCGACGTGGACATGAACGTCGTGCGCACCGACGACGGGCGGTACATCGAGGTGCAGGGGACGGCCGAGACGACTCCATTCAGGCGCGGCCGCCTCATGGAGCTCCTCGACCTCGCGGACGTCGGCATCGACCGCCTGCAGGAGATGCAGCGGGAGGCGATCGGGGACACTTCGCTCTTCGTTCCGAAGTGAAAAGGGGTCAGGCCCCTTTTTCCTTCAAACTCGAGTTCCCATGACGCGCATGCTCATCGCGACGACGAACCGGGGAAAGCTCGCGGAGTTCGCGGAGGCGCTCGCCTCCGCGTCGATCGAGGTCGTGGGCCTCGACGCGATTCCCGACGCGCCGAAGGTGGACGAGACCGGCGTGACCTTCGAAGCGAACGCGAGGCTCAAGGCCGAGACGTATTCGAAGCTCACCGACCTCCCCGTCGTGGCCGACGACTCCGGGCTCGAGGTGGACGCGATGGACGGCCGCCCCGGCGTCTACTCGGCGCGTTTCGGAAGCCCCGACCTCTCCGACACCGCGCGCTGCAAGGCGCTGCTGAAGGGACTCGTGGACGTCCCCGACGAGCGCCGCACCGCGCGATTCCGCTGCGTGCTCGCGCTCGCGAAGGGCGGCCACACGTTGACTACCTTCGAGGGCACGGCCGAGGGGACGATCCTGCGCGAGCTGCGGGGGAAGGAGGGGTTCGGCTACGACCCCGTCTTCTTCCACGCCGGCGCGGGGAAGACGTTCGCGGAGCTCCCCCGCGAGGAGAAGCGTCGTTGGTCCCACCGCGGCCAGGCGATCGCCAGGCTCGTGGAAGCGGTGAAGGCGGGGATGCTGCGGGCCGTCTAGCGGCGGCCGACGGGAAGCGGACGAGAACGCCGAAGTCCACGTAGCTCGTTGACGCTTTTCCCCCGTAGTAGTACATTCCGCGGGCCTTTTCGGTCGAAAGGCCGCAGGCCGGCACGTGTTCCTGAGTAGCTCAGTGGTAGAGCAGGCGGCTGTTAACCGCCGGGTCGGGGGTTCAAATCCCTCCTCAGGAGCCAAACCCCACTCACCTCGAAATCTCGGTTCTCAGGTTGATACGTAGCGGCGCGGCGCGCGCGGATTCCCGTGCAGCCGGCCCCGACGTATTCGCCGCGGTGGTGACCGGCGCGCTCCCCGTGCTCCAACCGTACCGGCGAAACCTCGTGGATCCAAGCCGTGCGTCCCGAGCCGCGTTCATTGAACCTTGGGGGTGACCTTGCCCGCGAAAGACTGGGCCACGATGCGATCGTTGCGCACGACGAACATGTCGGAGGCCAGCTCGTACACGTTGTCGGCCGTTTCTCCGGTCCAGACGATGTAGGCGTAGTCGCCCTCGAAGGACTGGCGCGTCAGCCGGAACGAGGAGACGGGCCTGCCGAACTCCGCGATCAACGACGCGAAGAACGGCCGGATCGCCTCCGGTCCCCGAAGCGGTCCGTCCGGGGTGAAGAAGACGGCTTCCGGTGCGTAGTCGGCGAGCACGCCCTCGAGGTCGCCTTCTCCGAAACACTGCAGGTGCCGATCGAGAACTTCCTTGGGTGAAGCCATGTGTCGGGATCTCCTTTCCGAGGATGCAACGGGAGAAAGGATGCACGCGACGTCGTGCCGGGATCTGGCCGCCCGTCGAGAAGACATTGCCGATCGTCCGGAATCCGACGGAACGGCTGGAAACGGGGACGCTCCGACGGGAAGACCGCTCGGGCGCATCGCGGGGCAGGGGTCTATAGTCCCCCCAGCGCAACGAACGGGGCGTCCGGTCCGTCCGTTCGGGTAGGGGACCATGAGCTGGAGCGGCGACGAGGTGATCCGGAATTCCGCGCGGCTCGCCGCGCTCCGGAGAACCGCCCTGCTCGATTCTCCCCCGGAGGAGGCGTTCGATCGGCTGACACGCCTGGCGACGAGCATCCTGCACGTGCCGATCGCTCTCGTTACGCTCGTCGACGGGGATCGCCAGTTCTTCAAGAGTTGCGTCGGCCTTCCGGAGCCGGCGGCGTCGCAACGACAAACCCCCCTCGAACATTCGTTCTGCAAACATGCGGTGGAGACGGGACGGCCCTTCCTCGTCCCGGATGCCCGGCTGGATCCGCTCTTCACGGACAACCCGGCGGTGTACGACGTCCCCGTGATCGCCTACGCGGGGATCCCGCTCACGACGGCGGAGGGGCATACGCTCGGCACCTTCTGCATCGTGGACGGCCGGCCGCGCCATTGGACGGACGAGGAGGTCGAGATCCTGCAGACCCTGGCGGCGTCCGCGATGACCGAAATCGGTGCGCGGCGGCTGGCGGAGGATCTGAGGGGGCTGAGCGCGGACCTCCAGCATCTGGTGGAGGCGCGAACCTCGGAGCTGGGCCGCGCCGAGCAGCGCTGGCGGGTGCTCCTCCGGGTGAACAACGCGGTCGTCACCTGCCTCGACCGCGACTCGCTCTTCGAGGCGGTCGCCGGCGCGTTGCGCGGCGTGATCCCCTTCGACCGGGCGGCCCTCGTATTGGACGATCCGTCCGACGGAATGTTCAAGGTCCTGGGCGTCGCCGGCCCGGTGCCGTCCCCACCGATCATCCCGGTCGGGACGGCCTGGCCGCGCGAGGGAGGGCGGAGCGGCTGGATCGCGGAGACCGGGATCCCGCTGCGGACGGACGACCTCCGCGAGGACACGCGCTTCTACGAGCACGCGCCGCTGATCCGGGAGGGGATCCTCTCCGCATTGTCGGTTCCGCTCCAGGCGAAGGGGCGCGTCCTCGGGACGCTCAACGTCGGGAGCCGGGAGGTCGGGCGTTACTCGGAATCCGACCAGGAGCTTCTGGTGGCGATCGCCGACCAGGTCGCCCTCGCGATCCGGAACATGCTCGCCTACGAGGAGATCGCGGCGCTCAAGAGCCGGCTCGAGCAGGAGAACCAGTACCTGCAGGAGGAGTGCCGGGCGGAGGTGGAGTTCGCGGACTTGGTCGGCGAGTCGCCCGCCATCCAGCAGGTGCTCGAGAGCGTCCGGATGGTCGCGGGGACCGACTCGACCGTGCTCGTGACGGGAGAAACCGGCACCGGCAAGGAGCTCGTCGTCCGCGCGATTCACGGGCTCAGCCAGCGCAAGGACAAGATCCTCGTGAAGGTGAACTGCGCGGCGCTTCCCGGCGGCGTGATCGAGAGCGAGCTGTTCGGGCACGAGAAAGGCGCCTTCACGGGGGCCCTCACCCGCAGGGTGGGCCGCTTCGAGCTGGCGAAGGGGGGCACGCTCTTCCTCGACGAGGTCGGCGACCTTCCCCTGGAGCTGCAGGCGAAGCTGCTGCGGGTCCTCCAGGAGGGAGAGTTCGAGCGCGTCGGGGGAACGCAGACGATCAAGGTGGACGTCCGCGTCGTCGCGGCGACGAACCGCGAGCTCCACAAGGACGTCGAGGAGGGCCGGTTCCGCGCGGACCTCTTCTATCGCCTCAACGTCTTCCCGATTCCGATTCCGCCGCTGCGCGACCGGGCGGCGGACGTTCCCCGCCTGACCCGCCACTTCGCGATGCTCTACGCCACGAAGATGGGGAAGCCGATCGGGGCGATCGAGGAGCCGGTGCTCGCGAAGCTCATGGCGTACGGCTGGCCCGGCAACGTGCGGGAGCTGCAGAACGTCGTCGAGCGCGCGGTGATCCTCTCCAGGAACGGTCGGCTCGAGCTCGACGGTGCGCTCGCCGCCCCGTCCGGCGCGGTGCGGGCGAACCCGGGCCGGACCCTCGAGGAGATCGAGCGCGACCACATCGTCTCGGTTCTCGAGAGCGTGGGCTGGCGCGTGAGCGGCGAGCGCGGCGCCGCCAAGATCCTCGGCCTCAAGCGGACGACGCTCGAGGCGCGCATGAGTCGGCTCGGCATCTCGCGCCCCAACTGACCGCGGTCCGTTGGCAATCTGCCGACCCGTTGGCGCGCCGCGCGCCGCGAGTCCGGGTCCCGTCCCGCCCCGTCGGAACGCGAAACCCCGTCGTCTGAAGCGAATCCGGCCGGAACCGCGAGCGCGCTCCGAGGCGGCACGACCGTTGCCTTAGGGACCGGCATGCTCCGCATCACACGAACCCCCGAAGCCTTCGGTCGAGCGACCCTGGTCCTCCAGGGACGCATCGCCTCCGAGTGGGCCGGGATTCTCGAGCGCGAGTGCGCCGACGCGGTCCGCTCGGGTCTGCGCATCGCGCTCGATCTCGCCGGGGTGACCTTCATCTCGTCCTCCGGCGTCGAGGCCCTCTCGCGCCTGAGCCGCAGCGGCGTCGCGATCTTCGCGTGTCCGCCGCTGATCGCCGACCTGCTCGGGCAGGAAGGCATCCACGTGGATCGCGGCCCCGAAGGCGAGGTGGACGCGTGAGCACCGTCTCTCGAACTCGAAAAGCTTGCGGGCGGGTCGGAGCTCCGGGCGGGCGGCGCGAGCTCCCCCCCTCCGATCGCCGCTCCCGAGGCGCTTCCGGCCCGGCCCGCAGATCCGTTTCGTCCCCAAGGTCCCGTTCCCTTTCCCTTTTCCCTCCAGAAGGAGAGCCCCGAATGCGTCTGAAGAACCAGGTCTCGCTCCTCGCCCTCACGGGCCTCGTCACCCTCCTGTCGGCGTCTCCGGCCGCCGCACTCACGCCCGCATCCACGCTGCAGACGGTGGCGCCGAACGTGATCGTCGCCACGCCGCCCGGGTTCACGTTCCCGCTGACCCGCTCGGCCGGGGTCAACGCCTGCCTCCCCCAGGCGCAGGGCCAGGTCACGATCAGTGACCGCGGGCTCCAGCAGCAGCTGGACGTCGTCGTCGCCGGTCTCCCCGCCAACACCACGTTCAGCGTGTTCGTGACCCAGCTGCCGCGCGCGCCGTTCGGTCTGTCCTGGTACCAGGGCGAGGTCCGCACCGACGACCGCGGCTTGGGCCGCACGAGGGTCGTGGGCATCTTCAGCGAAGAGACGTTCCTCGTCGCGCCCGGCGCGGGCATCGCTCCGATCGTGGACGCCGCCGACGCCGGCGCGAACGTCGCGACCGCTCCCCTGCACCTGCTCCACCTCGGCCTCTGGTTCGATTCGCCGGCGGACGCCGTGGCCGCCGGCTGCTCCGGCAACGTGACGCCGTTCAACGGCGAGCATCACGCCGGCGTCCAGGTCCTGAACACCTCGAGCTTCGGCGACGGGGACGGCCCGCTCGGCGTCTCCGGCCGCTGACCTCCCGCCTCCTCCCCCAAGGGTCCCGCCCGTCGGCGACGCCGTCGAGCGGGACCTTCTCGAGCTACCCGAACCTGGAGACGCCATGCCGCTGCTGATTGCTCAAGGCCTTCTCGGCCTCGCCTCGTCCATGCTCGCGTCGTGCCCGGTCGCGACGTTCTCCCCGCAGCACGTCGTTCCCTCCGGCGGAGCGGTCGAGGGGATCGCCGTCGCCGACTTCGACCGCGACGGCATCGCCGACCTGGCCGTCGCGAACTTCTCCCGCGTCGGCGGGACGCCGAGCGAGGTCGCGATCCTCCTCGGCGACGGCCGTGGAGGATTCGGGACGCCGTCCCCCTTCGCCGCGGGCAACGGCGCGACGCAGGTCGTCGCGTCGGACTTCGACGGCGACGGCAACGCCGACGTCGCGGTCCTCAACACCAACGACGGGACGGTCTCGGTCCTCCTCGGCGACGGGCTCGGGGCGCTCGGCCCGCAGGTGGTCTTCCCCGCGGGCGGGACGGCGATCGGCCTGGTACACGGCGATCTCGACCGGGACGGCGACGACGACCTCGTCGTGCCCAACTTCCTCGCGTCGCGGGTCACGGTCCTCCTCGGCTCCGGCGACGGCTCGTTCTCCGCTCCTTTCCCGATCCCGGTGGGATCGCAGCCGATCCTGGCCGCCGTCGGCGACCTCGACGGCGACGGCAACCTCGACATCGCCACCGACGACGTCGCCGACGCCACGGTGTCGATCCTCCTCGGGCGAGGGGACGGGACCTTCGCGCCGCGAACGGTCGTTCCGCTCCCCCAGGGCGCCGTGGGGCAATCGCTCGCGTTGTCGGATCTCGACGACGACGGTGTGCCCGACATGGTCGTGGTCAACGCGGCCGACGGCTCCGTCCTCGTCTTCCCGGGACGCGGCGACGGCGCGTTCAAGGAGCCCTCGGCCTTCGGCGTCGCGGGGCTTCCCGTCTTCGTGACGGTCGGGGACCTGAACGGCGATGGGAGTCCCGATCTCGCCGTCGGCAACGCGCAGGACGCGTCGGTATCGGTCCTCGTGAACCGCGGCGACGGTACCTTCGATCCGCAGATCCGCCTCCCGGTCGGGACCGAACCCATTCCCGTCGCGATCGGCGACCTGAACGGCGACGGAGCCCTCGACCTCGTCGCGGGAAACCTCCTCGACGAGACGATCTCGGTCCTGTTGAACGCGTGCACGGGCAATCGGCCCCCGCGCGCCGACGCAGGCCCCGATCAGGTCCTCGAGTGCGGAGGAGACCTCCGGGCGGTCGCGACGCTCGACGGTTCGGCCAGCGCCGACCCGGACTCGACTCCGGGAACGGACGACGACATCGCGAGCTTCGAGTGGTTCGAGGGCGCCGCGGCGCTAGCCAGCGGTCCTCGGGTGACGACCCGTTTGTCCCTCGGCACGCACGACGTCACCCTCACGGTCACGGACAGGGCTCGAGACGCGTCCTCCGATACGTCGCGCGTCACCGTGCAGGACACCCTGCCGCCCGCCGCGATCACCGTCACTTCGAGCCCGAGCGTGCTGGGACCTCCCAATCGCAGGCTGGTGCCGGTCACGATCTCGGTCGCCGCGAACGATCGTTGCGATCCTGCGCCGGTCTGCCGGATCGACTCGGTCACGAGCGCCGGCCCCGCCCGCTTCCCTGTCCCCGGGGGCGCGCGAGCCGACTTCGTGGTCGTGGATCCCGGCCCCGAGGCGAGCCCGGCGGCCCTGACCGTCCTCCTGCGCGCCGAACGCTCGCGTGGACCCGAGGCACGGTCCTACACGATCGCGGTTTCATGCGCCGACGCCGCGGGAAACGTCGTCAACGGTGAGACCACCGTGACCGTCTCGCGCGGCCGCGTCGCGCCCTCGCGCGCAACTCGATCCGGCCCGACAACTTCCATCCCGTCCCTCCGAAAACACTCTTGAAAGGAGTCCTGTGATGCGATCGTCCACGTTCCTCCGTTTCGCCCGTGTCGCCGCCTTCGGGTTGGTCCTGACGGCGTTCTTCGCCGGCTGCCACGTCGATTCCTCGAGGTCGGCGCAGTTCATCCCGAGCCGGACGCCCGCGGCCCCCGGCCTCGTCAAGCTGGTGCTGAAGGCACAGTCGGGTACGCGCGTCGTCGTCGACGTGCTCCTCAACGGCCCGGCGCCCGACCTCGACCTGAACGGATTCCAGTTCGGGATCAAGATCGGCGACACCGGCGTGGTCCGATTCGTCCCGCAGTCGACCTACGCCCAGAGCGCCCTCGTCGCCGAGGCCGGTCAGACGATCGCGATCGACGTGGACGGCGAGTCCGATCCGTCCCTCATCCTCGTCGACATCAAGAAACTGGGAGGCGGTCCGGGAAACGGCCTCGACGGCCGGTCGGCCGTCGTTCTCGAGCTGGGCTTCGACGTCCAGGCGGACGGGTCCAGCGCGTTGACCCTCGTGGGTGTGGACGGGAACCCGGCGCGGGCGCTTGATTCCTCCGACGCCACGATCGCGGCCGTCGCCTTCGACGAAGCCAGCGCCGGAGTGACGGCGGCGACGTCCGGCGGAAGCGGTTACTGAAGGCTGGAATCGGCTCCGCACGCCGACGCGTGCCCGGGCCCTCTTCCATTGGAGGTTTCGCGATGACGGCAACGGTGGTCAAGACGATCGGTGGAACGCTCGCCTCCCTCTCGGCCGAGACGCTCGACGCGCTGCGCGGCGGGCTCCGAGGGGCGCTTTGCCTTCCCGGCGACCCGGGGTACGAAGAGGCGCGGACGATCTGGAACGCGATGATCGACCGGCGCCCCGCGGCGGTCGTACGCGCCGTCGGGGCGTCGGACGTTCTCCAGACCGTCCGCTTCGCGGCGCGGCACGAACTGCTCCTGTCGATCCGCGGCGGAGGGCACAACATCGCCGGAAACGCGGTGTGCGACGGAGGACTGATGCTCGATCTGTCGCGGATGGCGTCGGTGCGGGTCGATCCCGCGACGCGGACCGCGCGCGTCGAGCCGGGCGCTCTGCTCGCCGATCTCGATCGGGAGGCTCAGGCCTTCGGACTCGCGACCCCGCTGGGGATCAACTCGACGACGGGAGTCGCGGGGCTCACGCTCGGCGGCGGCTTCGGCTGGCTGAGCCGGAAGTACGGATTGACGGTCGACAACCTCCTCTCCGTCGACATCGTGACCGCGGCGGGCGAACTGGTGCGCGCCAGCGTCACGGAGCACCCGGATCTGTTCTGGGCGCTTCGCGGCGGCGGCGGGAACTTCGGCGTCGTGACGTCCTTCGAATTCAGACTCCACCCCGTGGGACCCCAGGTCCTCGCCGGGCTCGTCGTCCACCCGCTCTCGAACGCGAAGCAGATCCTCCAGCAATACCGTCGCCTGGTCGCCGCGGCGCCGGACGAGATGTGTTGCTGGGCCGTCCTGCGGAAGGCGCCCCCGCTCCCCTTCCTTCCGGAGGAGGTGCACGGGACGGAGGTTCTCGTTCTCGCCCTGTGTTACGTCGGGGATCCCGTCGTCGGAGGGGAGGCCGTGGCGCCTTTCCGGGCGATCGGGAAACCGATCGCCGACGTCGTCGGGCCCGCGCCCTACGCGGCGTGGCAGACGGCCTTCGATCCGCTCCTCACGGCGGGTGAGCGGAACTACTGGAAATCACACGACTTCGTGGAGCTCACCGACGGTGTGATCGACGTGGTCCTGAATGCGGTGCGGCATCTCCCGTCCCCGCAGTGCGAGATCTTCATCGCGAGCCTGGGCGGCGCGATCAACCGGGTTCCCTCCGCGGCGACGGCCTATCCGCACCGGGAGGTGAGTTTCGCGATGAACGTGCACACGCGCTGGAGCAGTCCGGCGGAGGACGCGTCGTGCATCGCATGGGCGCGGGCGTTCCACGACGCCGCTGCGCCGTTCGCCACGGGAGGCGTCTACGTCAACTTCATGCCCGACGACGAAGCCCGGCGCGTCGCTTCCGGCGCCTACGGCCCGAACTACGAGCGACTCGCCCGGATCAAGACGACGTACGATCCGAGAAACCTCTTCCGCATGAACCAGAACATCGCGCCAGCCGGGACGCGCCCGGCGTAAGCCGGCGCGGCGCCGTCCGGGCGCCGACCGCACCGAACGGGTTCCACCCGTTGCGACTGCGTGACGGGTTCCTCCGACGCATGGCGCCGGCGTGCGCGGTACGCCACGATGGAGCCGCCATGCCGCTCACGACCAACGACGCCGCCCGATGGGAACACCTTGCCGATGAGCTCCGCAACTTCCAGGAGGTTGCGAGGTTCCTGCGCCCCTCCCCGGGGGACGTGCCCCGGATCGAAGGACTGGATCTCGCCTGTCTGTCGCTGCCCCTCCACGACGTCGTGGGAGGGGATCATGTCGCATGGGTGGATTTCGAACGACGCTACGACCTCGAGGGCCGGATCGCCGAGGCGGAACGCCGGGGGCACGAGGAGATCGCCCGCAACCTGCGCCGCCTGCGTCGACGCGCCGGCGTGCTCGTGGCCGACGCCGCCGGGCATCGGGTGACCGACGCGTTGGTCGCGGCGATGCTCCATCAGGCGTTCCTCCTGGGCGTCAACTACGAGCTCGACCTGTTCGGCGAGGTGACGACGCACCTGTTCGAGAACCTCAACACGCGGTTCTACCAGACGACCGCCGTGAACAAGTTCTTCACGATGATCTACGGGGAGATCTCGGAAGGGGGCAAGCTGCGGTTTCTGTCGGCGGGCCATCCGCCGCCCGCGGTGTTCTCGCGGGAGTTCGGGCGCTTCATGAAGATCAGCGAGGATCGGCTCGTCGCGCTTCCGCCCGTGGGGCTGCAGCCGTCGGTCGCCGACCCGGACCGTCGCCGCAATCCGCCGCTTCACGGATACATGCGCCGGTACCAGGTGAACGAGATCAACCTCCTCGCGACGGGGGACATCCTCCTGCTGCACACCGACGGTCTGAGCGAACACGCCGACGGGACCTTCTTCCCGGCGCGGGTGGAGCCGCTTCTCGCCGACTCGGCTGGCGCGTCCGCGAGCGAGATCTGCGAGCGCCTTCGGGAAGCCCTGTACGCCGAGGGCGACCCGGTCGACGACGTGACGGTCGTCGTGCTCAAGAGGTCGTCTTGACCGCGGCGCGTCGCGGGGACCGTCGAGCCGCCCCGAGCCCTCCGGACGCCGAACGCTCCTACGATCCGAGCCCGTCCAGGTACGCCCCGACCGCCGCGCGATAGGCCTGCTGAGCCTCCTGCTGCTCGAGGAGCCGTTGCTCCCACGTCAGGAGGCTGGCCTCATCGAGCCGGCGGAAGTAGTCGTCCCTCGCCCGGGCCTCGGCGCGGTTCACCTCGTTCAGCGCGACGCTCGCCGCGAGCACCTGGTCCTTCGGCGCGCGCGCGCGTCCGTTCGTGACGGTCCCCACTACGTCGGCTCCTCGCGCTCCGCCCAACCGGCCGGCAGATCGAGGGGGTCCGGCGGGATCCGGATCCCGGGGTTGCGCGCGTCGGCCCCCTCGGCCGTCGCGCCCGCGCGCCGGAACGGCCTGCGCGCCGTCGGCCGCTCCAGCACGGCCACGACGTGGTGCGTGTTCACGAACGTGATCGTGTCGCCGTCGAGCAGCGCCACGAAGTCCGAGACCACGCGGTTCAGCTTGTCCAGCGCACGGTCATGCGCCTGCTCCGTCCCGGCGCGCAGATCTCCCGTCTCGGCGGGTCCGACGGACAACGCGACTTCGACGGGGACCAACCCGGACGCGTGATCGTCTCGGGCGGCGGCGGCTTCGCCGGGATCCACGAGCCGCGCGCTCACGACCGCCGCCTTCCGGACGAGCAGATGGCGATCGGCGATCGCGATCGGCAGGTAGCGCTCCGCGACGTCGTTGAGCCTGTCGATGAGGCGCTCCTGCGAGCCGTCGGCTCGACGCAACGCGAGGTACGCCTCCCCGACCAGGGACCTCCCGTCCTGGAGTCGAAGCTGCACTGGAACCCGTCGACGGGGGACATGCAGGGGATCGGCCATCGGCGCCTCCACCGAAGCTCGGTCGACCCTCGGGCGTCCCATGGCCGCGTTCGAGATCCCCTCGCCGTGGCGCTCGGATCGCCGGCTCCGAGTGAGACGGCGACTCCCGGAATCTAGGCAATCTGCCGCGCCGTGGCAAGCGCCGCGGGATGCGCGAATGACATGTCCGCCCGCACGCGCATCCGTCCAATGCGGCTTGCGCGCTGGGCTCGCAGGTAACCCGCCACCGCGTCGAAGCCGAGGTCGCCCCGATCCAAGACGCCTTCACGTTTCGCAGGCGTGTCGGTCGAGGGCCCCGGCGATTCCTGAGCGCCTTCGCGGGGCCGGTCGATCCCACCCTACACCGGCGGAAGCGGCTCGGGCGCGTCGTCGATCGAGAGGATCGCGCTGGGCGCCTGGAGAGGAACCAGGAGCGTCTCGTTGGCGCCGAAGGTGAGGTTCCCGCTCTGGAGCGTGAGGTTGACGCCGCCGAACAGGGTCACGGCGACCGCGACGCGAGCCGTTTCGGGATGATTGTTGGGGTTGGTCGCCGAGAGCGTGACGGTGTCCCCGGAGACACCGCGGACCGACACCTGGATGTCCGACCAAGCCATGTTCCCCTCCGTGCCGTGCCGGACCCGGCGATTTGCCGGAGCCGACCGCTACTTCGATCGCCCCGATTGGGCGAGCAGTTCCCGCACGCGCTGGGACTCCGGTGTGACGGCGTCGGTGAAGCCGACGTGATACGCGGCCGACTCGAACTCCAGTCTCGCCCGTTCCGGGTCTCCGGATCTGCTGAGGATGTCCCACAGGTAGTAGTGCACGTAGAAGCGGGCGACGCGGTCGTCGCGCTCGATGGACTCCGCGAGCGCCTTCTCGAGGGTGCGGATCGAGCGGGCGTGATCCCCGAGCAGGGCGTGAGCGCGGGCTTCGTCGATCTTGCGGTGGGTGGCGATCCGCTGCAGGTCGTGGCGCAAGGCGTGGAATCGGGCGGCCTGAGCCGTGCGGAGCGCGAGGGCCGCGTCGCCCTTCGCGAAGCAGATGCCCACGCGGGTGCCGAGGGCGCGCCCGTATCCGGGTTCGTCCTTCGCGCGCCGGAACGCCGCGAGCGCGCGGTCGATCGATGCCGAGGCCGCCGCCAGTTCGCGCCGGACGAGCAGGATCCCCGCGCGCTCGTGGAACACCCAGCCCCGCTGCTGGTGCGCATCCGGGGCCAGGTGGAACTCGGCGCGTCCCAGAAACGCGAGGGCCGCCTCGAGCCCTCCGAGCCAGTGCCAGGCGATCGCGGCCTGGAGCAGCGCCGGCACGAGCAGGTCGTGTTCGACTTCTCCCGACAGCAGGTCGTCGAGCAGATGTTTCGACAGACGGTGCTTCCCGAGCGAGCTGGCCGTGACGGCGAAGGCGACGGTCGCCTTCTGGCGCAACGCTTCGCTGCCCCCTTCGCAGCGCGCCCGGAAGGCGATGAATGCGGCCAGCGATTCGCCGATGGCGCCGCGCCGCCAGGCGTCGGTGGCGATGCGGTAAAGCGCCGCCGGGTCCGTTTCCGAGGGCGCCTCGCCCGCCATGTCCTCGAGGTCGAGCAGATCGCCGGCCGCCTGGAGCGGGACGTGGTAGAGGCGGAGGAGTTGCTGGAGCCGCTTGACCCCAGGGTCGAGGATTCCCTGCTCGATCCGCGCCAAGGTGCTGTAGGGAATGGGCTTGCCGGACTCCGCGGCGAGGCCCGCGACGGCCCGGAGGGTCAAGCCCAGCGACTCCCGGCGACGTTTCAGCAGGTTCGCGACGGCTGGCGACGCAGCGATCGGTCGGCTCGGCACGCTTAGGACAGTACGACCAGTTGCTGCACGTCGTCAACAAATGTTGCTTGACAGCAACACGGTTTCGACGTTCTATTCACGGCAAGGAAGTGTGATCGATGCCCCCGGGGGCGACTTCTCGAGACGACCGGCGGAAGGTCGGCGGTTGGCGACCGACGCACGGAGAACGAACCGACGGAGCGGGGTCGACGTGGTCGACATCTGGGAGTTCTATCGCGACGACGAGGGCTATCGCTGGCGCCGCTTGAGCCGCGCCGGCTTGGAGCTCGGAACGTCGTCCCGCGCGCATCGGACCGCCGAGGAGTGCATGGCGGAAGCGAACGCCCACGGGTTCGTCCGGAGCGAGCTCGGGACACCCGCGCGCGGCGCTACCCCGCCGGCCTCACGTTCGCGTTCAACCTGAAGAGGTTCGTCGGGTCGTACTTCTTCTTCAGCGCCCGCAGTCGGGGGAGGTTCCCCTGGTAGTTGGCGTCCACGTAGCGCTGCGGCTCGTCGGCCACCTCGTTCGTGTAGTAGCCGTCGGTGAACGGCTCGAGCCTGCTCCAGTACTCCTTGACGTAGGCGACGTGCGGCGCGCCGTCCCGCTCCATCGGCCACGAGACGACCGCGAACATGTTCGCCCGGGATTTGCGGTGCGGGAACGCGGTCGCGTCCGGGGCGACCCTGCCGATGGCGCCGCCCGAGTGCTGGAAGAACACCGTCGTGGCACGGTCGGCATGGGGCGTGAAGCCGCCCGCGATCGCATCCACGAGCGCGCCGGGGAAGTCGTTGATGAACCCGGATTTGAGGTACTCGCCGTCGTTGCGAGGATCGGTCCGGTCCCAGCTGCGCTGGAGCGCGACGTAGTCGACGGGCTTGACCGTGTCCTTGAGCGGCGTGCCGAGCTTGCGAAGCGGCGCGAGCGCCTTCTCGGCGTCGGCCGCGCGTCCGGACCAGCAGGCGTGGAACACGAACGCGCCCTCCTTGCCGCCGGGCGGGGCGCTGATCGCGGCGTCCAGGTAGAGCTCCTCCGGCGCCGCGAGGCTGAGCTCGGCGTAGGCCGCCAGCAGCTCGCGCGCGCGGACGATCGGGAACACGAGGTCGCCGCCGACGACCAGGCGCTCCATGGGATGCAGCCCGAACTCGAAGCCGGTCACGACGCCGAAGTTGCCGCCGCCGCCGCGGATCGCCCAGAAGAGATCGGGGTTCTCCTTCGCGCTGACGCGCAGCAGCTTGCCGTCCGCGGTGACCACCTCCGCGCCCGTGACGTTGTCGAGCGCCAACCCGAAACGCCGCGCCAGTCGCCCGAAACCGGCCCCGAGCGTCAGCCCGCCCACGCCGGTGTGCGACACGGTGCCTGCGGTCGTCACGAGCCCGAGCGCCATCGCCTCGTGATCGAGCTCGCCGAGGAGGCTGCCGCCCGCGACGTAGGCCGTCCGCGCGAGCGGATCGACGCGCACGCCGCGGAAGCGTGAGAGGTCGATCTGCATGCCGCCTTCGCAGGTGGACTTGCCGGCGTAGCTGTGGCCGCCGCACTTCACGGCGAGCAGCAGGTCGTGCTCGCGCGCGAAGGTCACGGCGCTCCTCACGTCCGCGCAGCCCGTGGGCTGAACGACGAGCGCGGGGTGCTTGTCGATGGAGGCGTTGAGCACGCGCCGCGCCTCGTCGTAACCGGGCTCGCCCGGCAGGATCAGCGCGCCGCGAAGGCTGTCCCGGAGCGCTTGCACGGCGGATTTCTCGAGCACGGTGGCCGTGCCGGCGCCGGTCACCGCCTGGAGATCCGTGGCGATCGGCTGCAAGGCAGCCAGGAGGCGGCCGTAGGGGAGCGAGGCCCCCACCGCCGCCGCGAGCGACGAAAGGAAGAAATCGCGCCTGTCCATGGATCCCCCCTCAACCGTGATTCGGCGTTGTCGCCGGTCCGAACCGGCGCAGCATACGCCTGCCGCTCCGGAGGCGAGCGGGATTCCGCGACGTCCGGATCGGCCCGCGGCAGAACGGCGCCGTCACGCGGCAAAACGCCGGCGCCGGGCGCCGGCGCGGTGGAGGATCGCCACCCCACGCGCGGGAGGGTTCGATGAAGACGTCGACGGTGCTCATCGCCGCGGTCGTTTCCTGCTTCGGCCCGATTCCCCACGGCGCCGCCGCCGCGGTCGGGAACCCCGTCCGGCTCCTCTTCGACCTCGCCCATGGCGAATCGCCGCCCCCGGGGCCGATGGAAGCCGTCGCGGGGAAACTCGGCATCGAGATTCGAACCACCAGCCGGCCGCTCGAGTCGGGCACGCTCGCCGATGCGCGGATCCTCTATCTCCGGGCGCCGTCGAAGGCCTTCTCCGCCGCGGAGACGCAGGCCGTCGTCGCGTTCGTGAAGGGCGGGGGATCCTTGCTGCTGGTGCTGGACGAGGAGCGGCGACAGTCGCTGGAGGGTACCGGCGTCAACCGCCTGATCGAGCCGTTCGGCATCCGGCTGACTCCCGACACGGAGTACCTGCACAACTGCGGCGGCATCGCCAAGGCCGGGGAGATCCACCCGGCGGACCGAGAGTTGCCGTTCAGCGGCGGCCGCGCCGTCGAGGGAGGGACGCCGTTCGCTTTCCAGCTCGACAAGGACGGCAAGCCCGCGAGGCCCTTCGGGGCGTACCGGCGCCTCGACAACGGAGCACGCATCGTGGTGCTCGGCGAGGGGATGGCGTCCTTGTTCCTGGGCGTGCCCGAGGGCAAGAGGCTCACCGGCGTTCCCAACGACCCGACACGGACGACCTATTGGGGCAAGGACAGCGCCGTCTTCATGGAAGAGCTGCTGAGGTGGCTTTCGCGGTAGCCGTACGGGCCTCGGACGCAACCGACAGGGTCGCGCCGAGGGTGCGGCGGATCCGAGAGGATCCCCCGCGCCCTCGGCGTGCCCATCGGATCAGAGAAGCGACACCGCGCGGCGCACCGCGTCGTGGAACTCGTCCACGGCGGCGGCGTAGCTCCCCGCGGCGAGCAGCTCCGATCCGAGATCGATGTCCTGCTGGATCGTGGCGAGTTGCTTCGCCTCACCGGAGGTCGGCGGGGTGTTGGCGGCGATCGCGTCGGCCTGAGCCTGCGCCGCGACCGAGTAGGCCGCCAGGGCGAGCGTCGCCTGGAGGCCGTCGTGATTCAGGCCGGACGCGAGCTCCGCCGACGCGAGCTCGTCGATCGCGTCGCCGAGCTTCACGACCGCCGCCTCGCGGTCGCCCGCGTCGAGCTTGTCGATCGCGCCGCCTCTCGACGAGCCGTCCGGGCTTCCGAGCAGGGCGTTGCGCGCGTCGAGGAGGTCCCTCCGAGCCGCCCCCGAGGCGTTCGCGATCAGGACGTCCAGCTCCTCGACGACGTCGAGAATCGCGGCGCGGGCGTCGAGGACGCGGATCGTGGCGCCCCACGTCGACAGGCCGCCGTCGTCGTCGAAGAGGTTGAGCGCGGCCGCGAAGTAACCCGGGGTGAAGTACGCGTGCCGGTCGCCGACCCGGCCGGTGACGCCCCCGGTCGCCTGCGCGAACGCGTCGAAATCCGCGTGCTGGGACACCTGCCCGTCCCCCCAATCGATGTGCGCCGACTGGGTGTCGGGGACGCCGGGATCGACGAAGGTGGCGGAGAGCTTCACGGGAACCCCGATGAGGACGAAGTCGATGTCGGTGCCGAAGACACGACCGGCCGCGTCGGTGACGGCGTTGCTCGTGAAGACGGGGGGGACGTTCGTGACCGTCAGCACGGTGGCGTCGTAGCCGTTCCGGTCGTCGGAGGGTTGGTGGACGCGCACGCCCAGCGACGCCGAGGTCGGCCCGTCGAGACCCGCGGCCGAGTAGGGAACCGACGCGCCGGCGACCTCGTAGGTGGCGTCCCCGTTCATGTCCCACGCGACTTCGAGGGTCGCAGGGTCGTAATACGCGTCGCAGTCGGGGAAGAACTGCGCCGAGGTGATGACGTCGTCCATGTCCTCCCCGCCGTCGTCATCCAGGACGTCGTCGAGGTTCCGGAGCAGCTGGAGCTCGCCCGTGCCCGTCAGGGTCTTGACGTGCGTGCCGGGGAAGCTGTCGTCCATGTAGTCGTCGTCGTTGAGCCGGATGGTGCAGCCCACCGGCGCGAACCAGCGGACCGAGGACACCTGGTCGGAGAAGCCGTCGGCGAAGGGGTTGTTCTTCGCCTCGTCCAGCTGCTTGAAGTCGTCGACGTTGTCGAGGGTCCAGTCGGGGTAGTCGAGCACCAGGTAACGGTCGTCCCGGCTGTAGTTGCGATCGGCGTAGAGCTGAACCCAGGCCTTGGTGCGCGGCGGGGAGGCCACCGCGGTCAGGGTCGCCGCCGAGCCCTCGGGAACCGAATAGGGGCCACCGGAGACGACGGTCGGATCGTAGGTGGGACTGAAGGAATGCACCATGTCCCGCAGGCGGAACTCGGCCGTCTTGACCGTGCCGCCGGGCCCATCGTTGTCGTGCTCCACCGCGTAGACGATGAGCTCGCCGGTCGGGCTGATGTACGTTCCGGCGGCCGCGCCGAAGTCGGCGATCTTGGTCTCGAAGACCAGCGCCCCGTCCGAGGCCGCGACCGCGTCGACGTGTTTTTGCGTCTCGCATCCCAGGCCGAACGTCTGGCCGTCCCAGCTCACGCGGTAGAGGTCGATCATGTCGTCCCCGAAGATTCCGGGGAGGGCGTTGTCGTTGCGGGTGGCGAGCAGGAAGAGGGGCCCGTCCGGGCCTCCCTCGCGGATGAAGCTCAGGTTCTGGTGTGCGTAGTCGAGGGTGCCTCCCGCGGGCCAGCTCCAGACGTAGCCCTCCGGGTAGGCGTCGGTCGGCGGAAGATCGATGCAGTGCGGGACGATGTTGGCGTCGGTCGGATGCCAGGTCACCTTGTGGGCGAAGCTGAGCCCCGGGTCGCGCAGATCGGTCGTGCCGTCTTCGCGGTTCGGGTTCGACTCGTAGACCTTGATCGCCTCGCCCGCCTGACCGGTCACGATCATGAGGTAGATGCCGTTCGGCTGCCGGGTGATCGCGACCACCCCCGCCGAGAACGTCTCACTGGCCTGGATCGGCACGCTGGAGAGCAGTCTCGGATCCTCCGGATCGCGAACGTCGAGGAACAGGATCCGGTTGAGGTTGGCGTCGGCATCCTCGGCGGTGTAGGGCTTCTCGATCGCCACCGCGAGGACGTCGCCGAGCATCTGCATGCCCCCCGGATGGCCGTAGCTCGGCCAGCCGTTCGTGCCGTCGAGCGTGATCGTCCGGACGACGACGTCCTCGGAGGGGGGAACGCTGTCCTCCGTCTCCTTGTTGCGCACGATGCGGTTGGAGCGCAGCCGTTCGCCGTCCGTTCCGCGCGAACCCATCCGCACGATCTGGATCGTTCCGGGGCCGTCGCCGACCTCGGTGCACGGGATGTTGCCGCACCACGTCAGGCAGATCGGTCCGGGGAAGTTGCCGCTCTTGCTGACGAAGAGATAAGGGGTGCCGGGGCCTTCCGAGCGGACGACTCCCTGGTAGTGGTAACACATCGAGGGATCGGGGGAGTCTCCGATGTGCCAGCCGAGCGCGTCGGCGCGCGCGGTCAGGCCGTTGACCTGTCCGACGACGTCGGGTGGATAGTAGGACTGGGAGTCCGCCGCGGCGTCGACGCCCACGAGCGACGCAAGGACAAGGGAACAGACGAATCCGAATCTCATGGTTCCTCCAGGAGCGATCGAGGGTTGAACGATTCCGCCCGCGCTCGCGGCGCGGCGTTGGGCCGGCAATGGGCTCCTACGTAGGAATCGACACACCCCGCCACGGTCCCGCGGGCGCGGGAGGCTTTACGCTCGAAGGAGGTGCTGCGGCCCCGGGCGTTTCTACTGCCGCTTGATCTCGAACTTCGCGCCGGAGACGCCGAGGCTCCATCCCTCCCCGGTGCCCGCGAGCGCGAGCTGCACGGTCCCCTTCGTGAGGACCTGGGCGGAACTGGACTTCACCGCGCCCGCCTCGGCTTCGGCGGATCCGTACGCGCCGAAGAGCTCGTTCACGTCGGTGACCTCCGAGAACTTCCCCTTGCCGTTGGAGATCTCGGTCTTGCCGAAGGTGATGCCCCCGCCGGTCACCTTGATCCGGACCGCGAAGCTCTGGCCGTTGTCGCACCGGATCGTGCCGGAGCCCTTCGCGGTCTTGTAGACGGCCGACCAGCCCTTCAGGTTGAACGTCATCTCGCAGTCGACCCGCGTCTGGGCGAGCGCGGGCGCGCTTCCCGCGACGATCGCAACCGTCGCCAAGGCCACTCCCAGCATCCCCAAGGTCGTTCGCATCGCGGTTCCCTCCGGAAAACGTGGATCGTTGCGCCGCACCCTCGCACCGGGGTGCCGCCGGAATCATACGCTCGCCGGACGGCCACGATCCCGACGTCCCTCCCCGCGGACCTTTCGGACACGGTTATATAGTCCGCGCCACGTGAGCGACCGGCCCGTCACGAACGCACGCTCCCGGCGCCGGGCCGGACGCCTCGGCTTCGCCGACGTCCTCCTCCTCGCGGTGCCGTTCCTCGCGATCTTCCCGCTGCGGAACAACGACCTCTGGTGGCATCTCGCCGCCGGCAGGCTCATGGTGCGCACCGGGTCGGTGCCGCAAGGCGACCCGTTCTCGTTCACCGGTTTCATGGGAAGCTGGATCGACAACGAGTGGTTGTCCCAGCTCGTGCTGTACGGGGCATTCCGGGCCGGCGGCAATCTCGGGCTCGTCCTCCTTCGGATCGGCCTCTACACGCTCGTCTTCCTTCTCATCCGGGAGTGGCTGCGGCTCGGGCGAGGTCCCTCGGCGTTCCTTCCATCCCTCGCCGTCGGGATCGCCCTCTCGTTCGGCTGGTGGGAGCTCCGCCCGTCGCTCTTCTCGATCCTCGGGACGCTTTCGCTCGTGGCGATCCTCGAACGCATCCGCCGAACCGGCCGCGGATTCGCGGCGCTGCCGGTCCTCTTCCTGGTCTGGGCTTCCGTGCACCCCGGGTTCCTCTTCGGGGCGTGCATCCTCGTCGGGACCGTGGCGGCGCTGTACGCGGAGCGGATCCTGTCGGACTGGCCGAAGTGGACGGGTGAGACGGGCGTGCCGACGCGGCTGGCCGCGTGGACGGGGGTTGCCGTCGCCGCGACGCTCGTCAACCCCTACGGCTGGAAGGTCTACAGCCAGCAGGTCGCGATCGCCGGGAACACGGCCTATCGCGCGCTCCTCGACGAGTGGGCGCCTCCGGGCTCCGCCTTCCTCGCACTCGTGCTCGCCACCCTCGCGGCGCTGATCGTCCTTCGATTCCGGCGCACCGCGCCGGCGAGCCTGGTCCCGATCCTGGGCGCCGCGATCCTGTCGACGACCGCGGTGCGGTTCGAGGAGTATTTCGCGCTGGTCGCCGTACCCGGCGTTCTCCTGCAGATCGGCGGGAGCGGGCTTCGCCGCCCGCGGATCGTCGTCCTCGGCGCGCTCCTCGGCGCGAGCCTGCTCCTCGGGCTCCGATCGCCGCTTTCCGAAGGATTGGGTGAAGGCCACCCGTCGTCGACGACCATCGACACCGTGGAGGCGCGCGTCGACGCGCGGCTGCGGCGGAATGCCGTCCTCGTGGCCGGCGTGCTCGCCGCCTCCGCGCTCGTCTCGATCCGCGGGGGACGCGCGCGCGGCTGGCCCGGGCGCCACGGCCGCAGCCGGGCGACGGTGGCGGTCCTTGCCCCGGTCGTCGCGGTCGCCGCGTCGGTCGCGTGGGTTGCGCCGCGGGTCGGTCGGGTTCCCGACGATTACGTGGAGGCCGGTCGTTACCCCACGACCTGCCTCTCCGCGCTCGCGCCGGGAGCCCCGCGGGTCTTCAACCGCCTTTCGTGGGGGGGCTGGCTGATCTGGAAGGCCGACGTCCGGACGTTCGTCGACGGACGCTGCTGGGGGCAACCCATCTTCTTCGAGTACCAGCGCTGCCACACCTCCGCCTGCCCCGCGCTCCTCGACGCGTATGGGATCGATCGGGTGATCGTCGCGAAGTCCGATGCGACGACACGCGTCCTCGCGTCCGATCCCGCGTGGCGCCTGACCTGCGAGGACGCCGCCTCGGTCGTCTTCGCGCGCGACCTTCCTCTCCGCGCGCGGTGAAGCAGGCCCCGGACCTCTCGCCGGCCGCTCGAGGGGATGAGGCAGCGACCCGACGAGGGTCCGGAGCCGACCCGCCGGCGCCGCGTCTCGGGGGATGCCTGCACGAGCGTGACGAGGGCTGGGGTGCCGCGGAACCTACGTCGATTGCTCCGGCGACGGAATCCCGCATCGATCGAAGTGGGTTGCGCGCTCGCAACCCCCCACGCTCCCGGGGAGGCGTCCTCGGCCGATCGCGACCTTCAGCACCTCGACCGGTAGACCGCGAAGGCCACGACGGCGGTGGAGTTCGTCTCGTTGTAGAAGAAGACGCGGTAGCGCGGGAAGGCGACCCGTTGCGTCTGCTGCTCGGAGACGAAGATCGCGTTCTGGTTCGGCCCGACGGCGAACTTGACCTCGACCGCGAACACGATCTGACCCTCGTTGCGGAGGAGGTGGAGGATCCGCGGGTCGTCGGGGACCAGCAACGCGCCGAGGCGCCCCCCGTTGGGGACGCTGTCCTTGAACTCTCCGCCGAAGCTGAAGGTCATCTGCGCGAAACCGTCGGTCTCGATCTCGCCCGCGTCGAGCAGGCGCTGCGTGTCGCTCTTCGGGATCGGCGGAACGGGGACGGAGGCGAGCGCGACGAACCACGGCGATTCCTCCGCCGCGAGCGGGACGAAGGAGACGACGGCGAGCAGGAGCACGGCGGCGAGCCTGCGGATCAAGCGGCACCTCCGATCGGGGGTTCACTCTCCTGGAGCGGCGCCA
>DASVAW010000064.1 GCA_036376135.1 Candidatus Polarisedimenticolaceae bacterium
TAGCGCGTTTCCTGCGGCTGACCGGATGCGAGATAGGCCAGGGCCCAAGTGCCGTTCGCGGCACGGGCGAGACTCGCGAACCCCTGGATCCACGCCGGTCGAAACACGAACGGCGTCAGCGTCTGCGCACCGACGAACGCCGAGGCCGCGCCATCCCACCGTGCGACGGCGAGCCCCGACGAGCCCGGCCAGTACACGAGGGCCTGGTCCCCTTCGCGCACGACCGCCGGATCGATCTGCCAGTAGTTGGCGTCCCCCGAGGCGCCGAAGGGGAGGCGCGGTCCCCTCGTCCAGCCGGCCCCTCCGTCGGTGGTCCGGAGCTGGGCGATCCCGGTGCCCGCGACGCTCCCGTCGGACTCGGAGAAGACCAGGGCGATGGATCCGTCCGGAAGGACCGCGAGGTCGGGGAACGCCGCGTCCGGCTCGGCCGACGGGGTTGGCGTTCCCGGGACCAGCGCCGGATCGGAGAAGGTCCTCCCGCCGTCGGTGGAGCGCGAGGTGCGCACGACCGCGCCCAGGGGATAACCGGGCGCGAGGTCCGCCGACGCGACGACGACCGCTCCCGACGCCGGGTCGATCGCGACGTCCAGCCCGAGATTCGCGAAGCTCGTGTCGCCGGGGACGTCGTCGATCGATTCCACGGGGGCGGTCCACGTCGCGCCGCCGTCGGCGCTCGTCGAAACCACGACGCGGGGACTCGTGTAGGGAAGCCAGGCGATCGCGGCGCGTCCCTGCCCGTCGGCGTCGATCGCCACGAGCCGGAAGGAGGATTGGAAGCTCGAGCCCCCCGGGGTGTCGGAAGCGTTGAGCGTCACGGCGGGGGACCAGGTGCCCCCGCAATCGTCGGAATGAAGGGCCGCGAGGCGTCGCCCGCCGGCGGGATCGTCCACCCCCAGGGCCACGTGAAGGCGCCCCGTCCCCGCAAGGACGGCCGCGAACCCGTGCGCTCGCGTGGATCCCGGAGGCAGGGGAGCCACGACCTGGGCGCCGGGGGTGCCGTCGATCGCGACGGGGATCGCGACGAGCCGCTCCCCTCCGATTCCCAGCACGCAGCCGCCGTTCGCGTTCCCGAACGCCCGCTGCCACGCGAGCGCGGGAGGGAACGGATCGATCGGCGCCGTCAGATCCACCTCCCGCGAAGGCACCATCGGCGGCGGGACGAGGGCCTGGGACCGGACGTCCGAGAAGGCGACGAGGGCGAGCGAGGCGGCGGCGAGACGGAGTGCGGACATGCGATCCCCCCGGGGTCCACGATGTTCCGGGGTTGTACGACCATTTCCTCCCGCCGGCACGTGACGAGAATCACGGGGTGCGGCGGGACTCCCGCGCCTTGCGCCACCCCTCGATCCGCTTTTTCAGCTCCGCCTCGAGCCCGCGCTCGGCGGGGCGGTAGAAGACCCGTCCGCGCAGCCGCTCGGGGAGGCACTCCAGGGCGGTGACCGCGTCCTCGAAGTCGTGGGCGTACGCGTACCCCTCGCCGTACCCCTCGGCGCGCATCAGCCCCGTCGGTGCGTTGCGGATCGCCATCGGAACGGGGTCGGTCGCCCCCTCGTGGATCGCCTTCTGGACGTCCTTCCACGCGCGGTACAGGGCGTTCGACTTCGGCGCGAGGGCGCAATACACGGCGGCCTGCGCGAGGGCGAGGTCGGCCTCCGGGCGGCCGACGAAGTGGACCGACTCCTTCGCCGCGAGGGCGAGGGTCAGCGCGCGCGGGTCGGCGAGGCCGACGTCCTCGCTCGCGAAACGGACGATCCGGCGCGCGACGTAGAGCGCGTCCTCGCCGGACTCGAGCATGCGGGCGAGCCAGTAGATCGACGCGTCGGGATCGGAGTTGCGCATCGACTTGTGCAGGGCGCTGATGAGGTTGTAGTGCTCCTCGCCGGCGCGGTCGTAATAGAGGGTCGCGTTCTGGACCGCCTCCTCCACGTGTTTCGCGGTCACGCGGCGCACGCCGTCCTCCTCCTCGGGGGCGGTGTTCACCGCGAACTCGAGGACGTTCAGCGCGGCGCGGGCGTCCCCCTGCGACTGCAGGGCGATCGCGCGCAAGACGGCGGGGTCGATCTCGATCCGGCGCCCGCCCAGCCCCCGCTCGGGGTCCCCGAGCGCGCGCCCGAGCAGCGCCACGAGGTCGTCGTCGGTGAGCCGGTCGAAGCGGTAGACGCGCGAGCGGGACAGGAGCGCCGAGTTCACCTCGAACGAAGGGTTCTCGGTCGTCGCCCCGATCAGCACGATCGTGCCGTCCTCGACCCAGGGGAGGAAGGCGTCCTGCTGCGCCTTGTTGAAGCGGTGGATCTCGTCGATGAAGACGATCGTGCGGCGCCCCGTCGCGCGTTTCTCGGCGGCGGCGTGCTGCATGACCTCCTTCACCTCCTTGATCCCCGCGAGGACGGCGCTGAAGGGGACGAAGTGGGCGCGCGTGCGGTGGGCGATGATCCGCGCGAGGGTGGTCTTCCCGGAGCCCGGAGGGCCCCACAACACGATCGAACGCAGGTCGTCGCGCTCGATCGCGCGCCTCAGCGGGGTTCCGGGTCCGAGGACGCGCTCCTGGCCGACGAAGGCGTCGAGGTCGCCGGGACGCATGCGGTCGGCCAGGGGGGCTTCCGCTCCCGCAGGCGCCCCGAACGACGAAGGCCCGCCGGGGGGCGGGCCTTCGGAGGATCCGTCGAAGAGTCGGCGGCTCACTTCGCCGGCTGGCCGAAGCCGCTCGCTTCCTGCTCGTCGTCGGTGACGGCGTTCACGATCAGGGCGCCGCCGAGGATGATGCCCCCCGCGATGACCCACTTGACCCACGGGGCCTGCTTCGAGCCGGAGCCGGCGGCGGGAGCGGTGCCCCCTTCCTGCGACGCCGGGCGCAGCGCGACGGAGAGCGGGGGATTGTCGCCGGACTTGAGGGCGACGGCGTTCCCCGCGAGGTACGCCCCTTCGGCGGCCTCGACGACCACCTGATAGGTCCCCGACTGCGCGTCGCCGATGCGGAAGGCGCCGCGGGCGTCGGTCGGCTCGGAACGGTACGTCGCCTGCGTTGCGGGGTCGTACAGCGCGACGACGACGCCGGGGCGAGGAGACGCGCCCGGAGCGTCGGTCACACGACCCAGCAGGGTGGCGTCGGCGGCCCGGATCGCCGTGGGCGACGAGAACGCAACGACGGCGAGGGCGAGTGCGACCGCGAGGGCGCGGCCGAAGATCATCGAACGCATCGTGAGGCTCCTTCTTGTCCCGGGACGCGGACGTCGCATTGTCGCCGTGCGATCCCCGCAACGTCAACCCCCGGGATCGTCACGGTTGGGAGGCGCTCGCCGTCGAGCCACCCCCGGAGGCGATCGCCAGCAGCACCGCCGCGCCGATCCCGCCCAGCACCGCGAGCCCCTTCGGGGACTTCCAGAAGTCCTTCCCCCCGAGCTTCGGCCTGAGCTCCGCGATCCCGTCGGCCTGGCCCCCTCCCGGAAGCGGCTTGATCTCGCGGCCGGACCACCACGATTCGGTCCGTTCCCCTCGTCGCGCGAGGACGACCTGGAGCTCCTGGCGTCCCATCGGCGCGACGTTGAGGACCTGGTTTCCCACGAAGGCGGCACCCTCGAACTCGACGACGAGGTCCACGTAGCCGACCGGCACTCCCTCGGCGGAGAACCATCCCTTCGGGTTCGTCACCACGGTCACCGTCGGCGTTTCGGGAAGGAGCGGAACGAACTTCACCGTGGCCTGGGATGCCGCGGTCTCGCCGTCCGCACGGACGACGCGTCCCTCGATGCGGGAGCCGCCTCCCTTCGTCGAGGATTCCGCGTCCTGTTCCTTTTTCTTGCGCGCATCGACGGGGATCGACCCGGCGACGAGGGCGACCGCGACCACCAAAGCGATATGTCTCGACAACATTTTGTGGACCGGCTCCTCCTGATCCCGTAGTGTTCCGCCAGTCGCGAGCCCCGGTTCGCGGGGCACTCAGGAACGGCATAGATGACCGACGCACGATCCGACGACGCACCCGAGTATAGCCGCGCCGCTTCCTCCCGTCAGGCGGGGGGCGGAAGCTCCTCGACCGGCCGGCTCCGCGCCGCCTACTTCGCGTTCGCGGCCTTGTGGGGGTTCGTCGCCGGGGTCGGAGCACTCGCCGCCGGGTTCCACTTCGCCGGCCATCCCGTGAAGCTCGGCGGGGCCGTGGTCGGGGCCGCTATTCCCGGCGCGGTCTTCGCGGCGCTGGGCGGACTCGTTGCCGCGGGGGCCTACCGCGAGGCGAGGAACCGCCGCCGGCGTTAGTTTCCCAACTCCCGCCTCGCTTCGAGATTCTCCGGATCGACCTCCAGCACCGAGCGGTACGCGCGCCGCGCGTCCCCGGCGCGACCGTGCTCGCGCTCGAGGCGGGCGAGGGACAGGGCCAGTCGCAACCTCGTGGGGCGCGTCGCGTCGATCGCGGGGAGCGACCACCACGCCCGCGTCCACATCGCGCGCGCGGCCTCGACGTCCCCGGCGTCGAGGAGCGCGCGCGCGGCGATCTCGCGGACCGCGGGGTCGCCGGAGGAGGCCTCCTCGGCCGCGGCCGCCCGGGCGCGCGCGAGATCCCGATCGCCCCGGCGGGCGTCGATCTGGGCGCGCAACGCCAGCAGCGTCGCGTGCGCGGGGTCGGCGGGGAGGGGCAACGCATCGGGAACGAGCGCGTCGAGGTCGTCGTGGCGGCGGTCCCCCGCGGCGAAGAGCGCGGCGAGCGTGCGGGCCCGCACGTCCTCCGGCCAGCGGGCGACCGCCTCCTCGATGCGACGGTTCCCTTCGGCCCCACGCCCCGAGCGCCGGAGCTCGAGCCCCCAGGCGGTCCACGCCGCCGCGAGCTCGGGGACCGCGGCGTCCGGGGTCACGACGAACCCCTCGATCTCGAGGAGGACGACCGCCGCCGCGCGGGGATCGAACCCGAACATCGACCGCACGAGGGGGATCGCCGCGTCGGCGCGCCCCGCCCGCGCGAGGGTTCGCGCCGCCGCCGCGACCACCGGAACCGAAACGGGGGCGGACGCGGCGGCGCGCCCGGCATGGAACACGGCCGCGTCGCGTACCCCGGCGTCTTCTCCGGCGACGTCGAGGAGGGCGCCGGCGTAGGCCGCGCGGATCGCGCCGTCGAGCGGTCGCGCGCCGACCCTGCGCCGCAGCTCCACGAGGGCGGCCCGCGCCCCGGCATCGTCCGCGCCGCGCTCCAGGGCCGCGCGCGCGGCGGTCGCGGCGAGGTCGGGGGCGTCGGAGGGGGCGCGGGCCGTGTCGGCGCCGAGCGCGGTCGCGATCCCCGCGGCGAGCAGGGCGAGCCCCGCGCACGCGACCGCCGCCGCGCGCCCGGCGCGCGACGGGTCGTCGCGGACCACGTTGAAGTTCCGGCCGCCCCAGGGAAGCCCCGTGGTCGCGCCCGCGAGCAAGGCTCCCGCCGCGGCCGCCCCGGGAATGTGGAAGGGGAAGTCGACGAGGGCGTGCAGGGCGAAGGCCGCCGCGCCGGCGGCGCACCCCGTCGCGAGCGGTCCGTGGCGGGCGCGCAGCGCCGCCGCCGCGCGGGGAACCAACGCGACGAGAAGCCAGGCGAGCCCGGCGACCGCGACGAGCCCTCCTTCCGCCGCGAGCTGCACCGCGTCGTTGTGGGCGTGCGAGTAACGAGGGCGTACCTCGGGCGAGCGCGCCCCGGGGTAGGCCGCGGCAAACGTCCCGAGCCCGGTTCCCGCGACCGGATGCGCCGCCGCGAGGCGCAGCGCGTCGCGCCACACCGTCCCGCGTCCGCCGGCGGCGCCGAAGTCCTCGTCGGTCGCGGCGTACCGATCGGCGAGGCGTCCCGCTCCCACGTCCAGGAGCGGGAGCGCCGCGAGGGCGACGGCGCACACTCCGACCGCGATCCTCCATCGTCGCGACGCGATCCCCGCGCTCCCCGCGAGCGCCGTGCCCGCCGCCGCCGCGACGCCGAGCGCGATCCCCGCGCGCGAGAACGAAAGCAGCAGCCCCGCGAGGGCGAGGACGGCGAGGGTCAACGCGAGCGCCGCCCGCGCCGCCCGCGGGTCGGAGAAGAGGGGACGGCCGGGGCGGCGCTCCCGGAGCGCGCGGTGGAGCAGATCGAAGGCGAGGCCGCACCCCGCGGCGAGGCCGGCCGCGACGTACGCCGCGAAGTGGTTCCGGTTCACGAACGTCCCGGTCGCGCAGTCCAGGTAGTGGAGCTTGGGCTCCCCCCAGATCGTCCCCGAGCCGGAGGCGAGGACCGCGATCCCGTAAAGGGCCTGGAACGCGGCCCCCGCGAGAAGGCCCCACGCCGGCGCGGCGGCGCGCCCCGCGGTCGCAACCGCGGCGGCCGCGAGGAACAGCAGCGCCGTCGCGGCTCCGGTCCGGACGGCCGACGCCGTGGCGCCGCGGTCGACGGAGAGGCGGGCGGGGGCGTCGAGCGTCGCCGGGTCGACCCCGAGGAGCGCGGCCTCGGCGGGCGGGGCCTCCCCGGCCGAGGCCGGACCGAGCGGCACGAGCTGCACGAGCGGGAGCAGGAGCAGGATCGCGAGCCCCGCGAGCGCCGCCTTCGGCGGAGCGGGGGACTCGCGTCGCCAGAACGCCGCGACGGCGGCGCCGCCGAGGAGGAGGGCCGCGATCTCGAAGGCGAGCCGCCCGCCCGCCCCCACGGCGCCGAACGGGAGGGGTGCCGCGAAGGCGAACGCGGCCAGGCCCCACGCCAGCGCGCGGAGGGCCATCGGTCGCTACCCGGCGGAGCGCCGCTCGGACGGCGGGGATGCGGCGTCGTCGTCGGCCTCGCTCCGGCCGTAGTACCGGTAGTAGCGATACCCGTGCACGTGCTCGTCGACGTCGTTGAGGACGACGCCGAACGGCTTCACCCCCGCCTGCGCGAACCGCTCGACCGCCAGGCGCAGCGACTCGCGCGGCGTGCGGTGGGCGCGCGCGACCAGGACGACGCCGTCGGAGGCGTGGCCGAGGATGACCGGGTCGGCGACCGACAACACCGGCGGGGAGTCGAAGATCACGTGCTCCCACCCCGCGTCGACGAGGGCGTTCGCGAACCCCGCGAACCGCTCTCCGTTGAGCAGCTCGGAGGGGTTGGGCGGGATCGGGCCGCTCGGCACGATCCCGAGGTGCTCGATCGCCGTCTCGCGGACGAGCCCCTTCGGGTCGTCCTCGAGCCCCGAGAGGAAGGTGCTCATGCCGCGCGCGTTGTCGACGTCGAAGGCATGGTGCAGCCGGGGGCGCCTCAGGTCGGTGTCGACGAGGACCACCCGCCGCGAAAGCTGCGCGAGCACGATCGCGAGGTTGATCGCCGTCGCCGATTTCCCCTCCTCGGGAAGGGCGCTCGTGACCACGATCCGCCGGGGCGGACGCCCGGCGTTGGAGAGGAGGATCGCCGTGCGCAGCTCGCGGTAGGCCTCGGAGACCGGCGCGCGCCGGTCGCGGTGGACGACGAGGTCCACGGGACCCGGCGGGGCGACCGGCCCCGCGGCCGCGGTGCGCCGCATCGAGACGACCCGGGCGGAGGAGGGGTCGCCGTGCCGCGGGATCGTCGCGAGCACCGGGAGGTGCACGAGCCGGTCGACCTCCGCCGCCGAGGCGACGGTGTTGTCGAGGTAGTCGAGGAAAAACGCCGCGGCGATCCCCAGCGACGCCCCGAGCAGCAGGCCGACGAGGGTGTTGAGCAGGCGGTTCGGCCGGAACGGGGCGAGCGGGGCCCTCGCGCGGTCCACGATCTTGACGTTCGACGAGGTCGCGTCGAGCGACTGCAGCCGGGTCGAGAGGGCCATCTCGTTCTGGCGGGCGATCAGCGCGTTGAGGGTGTCGCGCTTTTTCCGGGCCTCGCCCTGGAGGTTCGTGAACTCCACCGCGTCGCGCTTGAGCTGCTGCGCGTCCCCTTCCTGGCGGGAGAGGAGCGCGTCGAGGTTCTCGACCTCCGCCCGGGCCCTCCGGTATTCCGCCTCGAGATTGAGGCGCACGCTGCGGGCGATCGCGGCGGTCTCGGAGGCCAGGCGCGCCTCGGTCTGCTCGAGTTTCCCGCGCAGGGTGACCATCCCGGGCCAGTCGTCCTTGAAGGTCTTCCCCTTCTGGGCGATCTCGGCCTCGAGGGAGGCCCGGTCCTGCCTGAGGCGGGCGATCAGGTCGGAGCGCAGCGTCTCCGGGAGCGCCTCGTCGGGGGTGGAGCGCACCGCCGTCCACGCCGCCTCCTTCTCCGCGAGGACCGCGCGCGCCTGCGTGCGGCGCTCGGCGACGTCGGCGAGGGCGCGCATCGTGATGTTGCTCGCGTCGTCCACCGAGACGATCCGTTTCGACTCGCCGTACGACTGCAGCTCCCGCTCGAGGACGTCGATCTCCTTCTTGAGCTGGCCGATCTGGTCGACGAGGAACTCGGAGGCCTGGTCGGAGGCGGTGTACCCCGATTCGAGGTTGAACGCGATGTACGCCTCGGCGGCGGCGTTGGCGACCGTCGCGGCGAGCGCGGGATCGTCGGAGACCCACGACACCTGGACGAGGTGGGAGTTCCGGACGGGAACGACCTCGAGCCTCGCCCGCACGCGCGCCGCCGCGATGTCGATCGGATCGCTCGCGACCTTCGGGCCGGTGGTGGGAAGAAGCGACCGCAGCCTCGCGAGAAGGCCCGGCGAGCCCTTCGGGCGGAAGTCGGGGTGGGCGGCGAGGCGCGCGCGCTCGACGGTCCGCCGCGACACCGCCTCGCTCGTGAGGATCTTGTATTGCGTCTGGTAGAAGTCGGAGTAGGCCGCGAAGGAGTAGTCGACCTTCGCGATGTCCTGGAAGGTCAGGATGTCCGGGCTCTGCCGCTCGATCTGGACCGTCGCCGTCGCGCGGTAGAGCGGCGTCACGAGGAACGAGCCGACGAGCGAGGCGAGGCCCACGACCGCGACGCCGAGGTAGACGATCCAGCGCCGGCGCCGCAGCACCGCCCAGTACTCGAGGAGGTGGCGCTGCCGGGCGGAGGGGTCCATCAGAAGTAGCTCTCCGGGACCAGCACGAGGTCGTCCCTCTGGAGGACCGGATCCTCGGCCTTCCCGCGCTTGACCTTCCGGAGATCCACCGGGATCGTCCGTCGGGTGCCGTCGGGGTTGGTGCGGATGACCTGGACGCGCTTTTCGGAGGCCCGGTCGGTCGTGCCTCCGGCGATCGTGACCGCCTTGAGGACCGTCACCGGCTCGTCGCGCGGGATCTCGTAGAGGTTGGGGTTCTTCACCGCGCCGTTCACGAAGATCCGGACCTTCTCGACGGCGGGAACGTAGATGATGTCCCCCGGGGAGACCGGGAGGTTGAGCGCGGGGTCGGCGTCGTAGACGAGCCGCTCGAGATCGACCGCGAGCCGCTGCGTCGAGCCGTCCTGGGCTTGGCGGAAGACGATGATCTCGCGGCCGAGATCCTTGTCGAGCCCGCCGGCCATCGAGATCATCTCGAGCAGCGTCTTCTCGCCGAGCATCTCGTAGGTGTCGGGCTTCTTGACCGCCCCGGAGACCGCGACCTTCCGCGACTCGTATTCCTTCACGAAGATCGTGACCTGGGGATCGCGGACGTATTTCGCCTCGAGCATTGTCGCGATCAGCTTCTCGAGGTCCCCCTTGGTCAACCCCGCGACCTCGAGGCGGCCCAGCAGCGGCAGGGTGATCGAGCCGTCGTCGGCGACGCGCACCGTCTGGTCGAGCTCCTTGAGGTCGAAGACCTTGAGCTCGAGCAGGTCCTGGCGGCCGATCCGGTAGTCGCTCCCGCCCTTGCGGACGAAGGTCGGCTCGACGCCCGCCGCGAGGGGGCGCGCCTCGAGCTTCAGGGGCTCCTGGGAGGGAGCGGGGTCGGAGGCGAGGGCGAGGAGGAGGAGGGCGATCAAGGTGAAGCTCCGTTGGAAACCCGCACAGTATACAAAGCGGACGCCCCGGGGG
>DASVAW010000065.1 GCA_036376135.1 Candidatus Polarisedimenticolaceae bacterium
CGTTGTTTCTCGACACGGTGAATCGGCCAACGCATGCCGGCGCAGGGAGCAGGCGCCGTGCCGAAGGAGAAGGGCGCGAACTCCACCCGCGAGACGTGTCGGCCGTCCGTGGGTGGGCGTCACGTCCGCGGGCGGTCGCCGTCCTCCCACACGATTCGCACCACCATGGTTTCAGTTCGGCGCGCCTTCCGCCCGCCGCAGCTCCTCCCGCGACACCGCGTAGCGCTGCTTGCAGTACTCGCAAACGACGTCGAGGCGATCCTGCCCGGGGTCGAAGAGGTGGTCGAGGCTTCCTCCGCCGTCCTTGAGGAGGAGGATGTTCCGGACGAACCGATCGTGGGAGCAGGTGCAGTGGAACCGGACCTCGCGCGAGGCGAGCAGGTGCCACCCCGTGGTCGCGAACGCCGCGACGACGTCCTCCTCGCGGTCGAGGGCGCGGCCGAAGATGCCGTCGAGCTCGCGCGCGATCCGCTCGCGCATCCGGTCCATCGCCTCGGCGGGCTCCTCGTCGCTCTCGTGCTGGCGGAGCCCGGGAAGGCGGTGGAGCATCGCGCTCTGGTCGCTCTCCCCCGAAACGACGACCGCCGCGCGCACCTGGTAGCTCTCCAGCAGCACGCGGTTGACGACCTCGGGGAGCGGGACGCCGGTGACCTTGAGGATCGACTGGTAGGGCGCGGTGTTGTTCGGGAACAGCTTCACCAGGCGCGCGAGGCCCCACAGCGCGTCCGGGAACTCGCGGAACGTCTCGGGAACCAGCACGCTGCGCGTGTCCCCGTTCCAGTTCGTCTCGATCTTCAGGCGGAACTGCGGCTCGTCTCCGTCGAGGTAGAAGCCGAACTGCTCGCCGCGCTTGAGGAACGCGATCATCGGCTGCACGCTCAACACGACGTCGCGGAAGTACGCGAAGCCGGGCCCGTGCAGCGCGTGCACGACGGCGAGCTCCTCGATGAGGCGCTGCCCCTCGAGGAAGTAGAGGGCGAACTCGTAGTCCGCATCCACGAAGGTGTACAAGCGGCTCGGGCGGATCGCGTCCATGAAGCCCGGGAGTTTACGCGGCCGTACCGTGCGGTGCTAGCGTGGGCCGCGATGGAACGGGGCCTGGACGGCGCGGAGGCTTCGGCGCGTCTGGCGCGGTACGGGCGCAACGTCCTGCCGGCCGAGCCGCCCGAGCCGGGCTGGCGCCGGCTCGCGCGGCAGTTCGTCGAGCCCCTCGTGTTGCTCCTGCTCGCCGCGACCGCCGTCGCGTTCGCGGCGTGGGGCGTCGAGGGGGCGCGCGGCGTCCCGTTCGAGCCGGTCGCGATCCTGGCGATCGTCGTCGCCAACGGCGTGCTCGGGTTCGTCCAGGAATCGCGGGCCGAACGGGCGATGGCCTCCCTGCGCGAGCTCACCGCGCCGGGTGCGCGGGTGATGCGCGACGGCGTTCCCACGGAGATCGACGCCGAGGAGGTCGTGCCGGGGGACCTGCTCCTCCTCGAGGAGGGGGACCGGATCGCCGCCGACGCGCGCGTCGTCGCCGCGGCGGCGCTGCGCGTCGTCGAGTCGATCCTCACGGGCGAGAGCGCCGCGGTGGACAAGGACCCGAGGCCGCTCCCCGCGGGCACCGCGGTCGCAGACCGGTCCGACACGGTCTTCTGCGGGACGATCGTCGCGACCGGCCGCGGGCGCGCCGTCGTCACCGCGACGGGCGGCGCCACCGAGCTCGGCAGGATCGCCCGCGCCCTGCAGGACCTGCCGGATCCGCCCACCCCGCTGCAGCGCGAGCTGGCCCGAACCGGGCGGCGCATCGGCTTCGCGGTCATCTCGATCTGCGCGGCGATCCTGGCCCTGCTCCTGGCGTCGGGCGGCGTGCGCGACCTTCAGGGTGTCGTGCAGGTTCTGCTGCTCGCCGTGTCCCTCGCGGTTGCCGCCGTGCCGGAAGGGCTCGCGGCGGTCACGACCGTCACCCTCGCCGTCGGGATGCAGCGCCTCGCCCGGCGCCGGGTGCTCGTGCGCCGGCTGTCCGCCGTCGAGACCCTCGGCGCGACCTCGATCGTGTGCACCGACAAGATCGGCACGCTCACGAAGGGGGAGATGACCGTCCGCGCCGCCTTCGTGCGCGCGGGGCGCGTCGATTTCACGGGGGTGGGGTACGACCCCACGGGCGACGTCTGGCATCTCGGAGGGCCGGTGGACGACCCGCGGGCCCTCGAGGAGCTCCGGCTGCTCCTCCACGCGGGCCTGCTGGCGAACAACGCCGACCTCGTGCGGGACGGCGGCCGATGGAAGGTCCGGGGCGACCCGACCGAGGGGGCCCTCGTCGTCGCCGCGGCGAAGTTCGGGCTCGGCGAGGCGGAGATCGAATCGGCCTTCCCGCGTCTGGGTGAGGTCCCGTTCTCCTCCGAGCGCAGGATGATGACGACCGTCCACGTCGCCGCCGACGGAAGCGGCCGGTTCGGGATCGCCTCGAAGGGAGCCCCCGACGTCCTGCTGTCCCGGTGCACCCACGAGCGGGCCGGCGATCGGAACGTTCCGCTCACCCCCGACCGGCGCGCGGCGATCCTCGCGTCCGTCGAGGTGCTGGGCGGGGAGGCGTTGCGGACCCTGGGCGTCGCATACCGCGAGCTCGAGCCGTCCGAGTCGGAGGGGGGATGGGACGCGTCGATCGAGCGGGGCTTCGTCTTCCTCGGCGTCGTCGGGATCCTCGACCCCCCAAGGCTCGAGGCCCAGGACGCCGTGATCCGGGCCCAGGCGGCGGGGGTCCGGGTGGTGATGATCACCGGCGACCATCCCGCAACCGCGCGCGCGATCGCCGAGGAGCTGGGGATCGCGCCCGACGACGTGCACGCACGCATCGATCCCGGGCGCAAGCTCGAGCTCGTGCGCGCGCTCCAGTCGGACGGGAGCGTCGTCGCCATGACCGGCGACGGCGTCAACGACGCCCCCGCCCTGAAGGCCGCCGACATCGGGATCGCGATGGGGATCGCCGGCACCGACGTCGCGCGCGAGGCGTCGGACATGGTCCTCGCGGACGACGACTTCGCGTCGATTGTCGCGGGGATCGAGGAGGGCCGCGGGATCTTCGAGTCGCTGCGGGCGGCGCTGCGTTACCTGCTCTCGTCGAACGCCGGCGAGGTCCTCGCGATGGTGCTCGGCGTGGCGTGCGCGGGGACGCTCGGCCTCGTCCCCGAGGCCGGGACCGGAGTCGTGTTGCCCCTGCTCGCCGTGCAGATCCTGTGGATCAACCTGCTGACCGACGCGGCTCCCGCCCTCGCGCTCGGGATGGGCCCGGCGGATCCCTCGCTCATGGACCGCCCTCCTCGCCCCCAAAGCGCCGCGGTCCTCGACCGCGCCATGTTCACGCGTGTCGCCGTGGTGGGGATCTCGATGGCCGCGGCGACCCTCGCCGTGATGGACGCGGCGCTCCCCGGAGGGCTGCTGGAGGGGACCGGCTCGATGCCCTACGCCCGCACGATGGGATTCACGACCCTCGTCCTGGCGCAGCTCGTCAACGCCTTCGCCTCGCGCTCCGAGGATCGCAGCGCCTTCCGCGCGCCCTTCGCGAATCGCGCCCTGTGGGCCGCCTGCGCCCTCTCGGCGATGCTCCAGGTCGCGGTGGTCTACTCCTCCGCCTTCGCCCGCGCCTTCGGGACCGTGCCCCTGGGACTTTCCGACTGGCTCGTCTGCGCGTGCGCCTCGCTCCCTGTTCTCGCCGTTTCGGAGGGGGTCGTCCTCGTTCGCCGGCTCTACAATCCCCGGTCATGAGCCCGCCCCTCACGACCCGTCGCGACGTCCTGCGCCTGCTCGCGGCCTCGGCCGCCGGGTTCGCGCTCCCCCTCCCCACTCTCGCCGAGGAGCCGACGATGTTGCGGCGGAAGATCCCGAAGTCGGGGGAATCGATCCCCGCCGTGGGGCTGGGGACCTATCGCGCCTTCGACCTCGAGGCGTCGGAGGCCGCGGAGTGGACCCGCGCGAAGGAGGCCCTGCGCCGCTTCGCGGCCGCGGGCGCGACGCTCGTCGACTCCTCGCCGATGTACGGAAAGGCGGAGGCGGCGATCGGCGCCCTGGTCGAGGAGAACGGCCTGCAGGGAAAGCTCTTCCTCGCGACGAAGGTCTGGATCGAGGGGCGCGAGGCCGGGGTCGCACAGATGGAATCCTCCCTCGCGAAGCTGCGGACCGGGCGGCTCGACCTCATCCAGGTGCACAACCTGCTCGACGTCGAGGTCCACCTGAAGACCCTCGCCGCATGGAAGCGGGAAGGGAAGGTCCGGTACGTCGGGGTCACCCACTGGCGCGACGACGCGCACGACGAGCTGGCGCGCTGCCTGGAGGCGCACGAGCTCGACTTCGTCCAGCTCAACTACTCCGCCCGGGAGCGCGCCGCCGAGAACCGCCTGCTGAAGGTCGCCGCCAACCGAGGGGTCGCGGTGATCGCGAACCGCCCGTTCGGCGCGGGGGAGCTCTTCAAGCGCGCCGCCGGGAAGCCGCTGCCGGAGTGGGCCGGGGAGATCGGGGCGGCCAGCTGGGCGCAGCTGTTCCTCAAGTACGTCCTCTCCCACCCCGCCGTGACCTGCGCGATCCCCGCGTCGCGGAAACCCGAGCACGTGATCGACAACCTCGGCGCCGCGACGGGCCCGCTCCCCGACGACAAGCAGCGGGCCCGGATCGCCGGGCTCGTCGATGGCCTCTGAGACCCGCGTTCGCCTCGTCGTCTCCGGACGCGTCCAGGGGGTGGGGTTTCGTTTCGCCGCCGGCGAGGCGGCCGCGGAGATCGGCGTCGCGGGCTGGGTGCGCAACCTCCCGGACGGTTCGGTCGAGATCGTGGCGCAGGGCCCCCCGTCGAAGGTCGCCTCGATGACGGCGTGGGCCGCTCGCGGACCGCGGTACGCCACCGTCGACGGGGTCCACGTGGAGGACCTGGAGCCCCTCCCCGGCCTCGCGGGCTTCGAGATCAGGCGTTGAGGGCGAGGAAGGCGTTCAGCTCCCTCTCCCACGCCTGCATGAACTCGCGGTAATACGCCTCGGTGAAGCGGTCCACGAACGCATCCCCCGCGGGGGAGAGGCTCGTGTGGGTATACGTCACGTCCGCGGCGCAACCGCGCGAGGCGGGATGGAGCCGTATCTCGAGGCGACAGGCCGTCACCCCCGGGGTGATCTTCAGCATCTCGACGAGTCCCGCATCCGGCTCGTGACGGGTCACGTACCAGATCGCCTCGGTCCCTTCCGACGGCGTCGTGAAGACGCAGTCCCGCTCCGCGACGCCGGAGGCGCTCACGACGAGGCGGGGCTCCCATCCTTCGGCCCACTCCAGCTCCCGAACCGGGCACAGCAGCGGGAAGACCTTCGCCGCTGGGGCGTTCAGCGTCTGGCGATAGGTGTGGGACGCGCGTCGGGGGGAGACGAGCTTCATGCCGTACCTCCGGTTTGCGGCAGCGGCAGGTCCACCGCCGCCTGGATCCGCCAGGCGCCGTCGATCCGGACGAACCAGTCCACGAATCCGCGGCGCTCCTCGTGAAGGGTGCCGTCGATCCGGACGGCGGCGTATTGGGTCCCGGTGACGAGGACGCCCGTCGGCGTGGGATCGACCTCCAGGTTCTCGACCCGGACCGCGACGATCTCCCCGGGGATCCCCTCGATCCCGCGAAGGAACCCCTCGACATCGACGGCTTCGCCGCCGTGGCTGCGGTGGGTGAAGCCGGGAGCGAGCCAGGGGCGCAGCGCCGCGACCCGGCGCCCCGCGATCGCGCGGGCGATCTCCTCCGAGGCTTCGATCAGTGCGGCACGGATCTCCACGTTCCCTCCGGGATCAGGTCGGCTTGATCCAGGTCAGCGAGTACCGCCAGAACAGGCGCCGGCGGACGACCGAACCCGCCAACCGCGCAGCGGCGATCCGGCGGATCTCGGGGATCGTCGCGTGCCGGTCGTGAATCTCGTGCAGGGCCCACGCAGCGCGGCTCGCTCGCGTCGGAAACGGCCGCCCCGACCGCAGCCACCGGATCGGGGGCGCGAGCGCCGCGCTGGCGGCCGAGACCACGTGGTCGCCGATCCCCGCGGGGGCGTGGAGGTCGACGACGACGAGCCTCCCCCCGGGGCGCAGCAGATCCGCCAGGCGGTCGAGCGCCGCCGCGAGGTCCATGTGGTGCAGCGCGGCGATCGAGACGATCGCGTCGAACCCCGATGCCGGGAGCTCCGCCTCGATCACGTCGCCGAGCTCAAACGTCACATGCGCCGGCGCCCCCGAGGCCCGGGCGCGCGCGATCATCCTCGGCGACAGGTCGATCGCCACGACGCGGGCGCAACGCCGCGCGATCGACCTGGCGAACTCGCCCGCCCCGCACCCGGCGTCGAGCAGGGCGTCGACCCGCGGGGGAAGCGTCCGCTCGATCCAGGGGTGGTAGTGGGCGTTCCAGTCCCATTCGGGCGCGCACGCCGCGAGCCGGTCGAACTCGTCGCGGACGAACTCCGGCGAGCGGGGGTTCACGTTCGCGAACCTCGCCACTCCGGCCTCAGGATCGCGAGGACCACCTCGTCTTGGAAGCTCCCGTTCTTGAAGCTCCGCTGGCGCAGCACCCCCTCCTGGCGAAAGTCGCAGCGCTGCAGGGCGAGGAGGGACGGCGTGTTGTGGGGCTCGACGACCGCCTCGAGGCGGTGAAGCCCCAGGCGCTCGAAGCCGAAGGCGATCAGGGGCGGGATCACGCGGGACACGATCCGCTTCCCCCACTGCTCCCGCAGCACGGCGAACCCGATCTCGGCGCGACGGTGGACGCGGTCGATGAGGAAGATCATCGAGGTCCCGACGACCTCGCCGTCGAGCTCGACCGCCCAGCGGTACATCCCTCCCTCGGCGAACGCGTCGAGGCCGCGCTGGATCCACTGCCGCGCCTGCTCGACGTCCGCGAAGCGGGCGACGGAGGTGTACTGCACCACCTCGGGGTCGGAGAACAGGCGGTACATCGCGAGGGCGTCGCCCTGCCCGAGGGCGCGCTGCGTCACGCCGTCCCCCACGAGCGTCGGGGGAACCGTCTCGAATCCGTCGGGGTTCATGGGGCCTCCGGGGCGGGCTTGAACTCCGTGACCTCGCCGTACGAAGAGAACCCGAGGCGGCGGTAGACGCCGACGCCGTCGGGCGCGGCCTGGAGCACCGCGGTCGCGATCCCTTCTCTCGCGGCGTCGCGCAACGGAGCATACGTGATCGCCGTCCCGATCCCGACACGCCGATGCGCCGTTCGCGTCGAGATGTTGTAGACGCCGGCAACGCCTCCGGCGACCGTCACCTCGGCCGTCGCCACGGGATCGCCCTCCAGCCGGGCGAGGTACAGGCGCTGCGGCGAGGCCGGTGCGAGCAGCCGCGGGGCGGCGAGGCGGTGGAACCGCAGGACGTCCGGGTCGGGAGGCGACCAGTTCTCCGCGAGGATCCGGGCGTAGGCCTCGAGATCGTCCGGCGTCGCCACCCTCGAGATCTCGATCCCCGTCGGCGGGGGTGGGGGCGGGGAAAGATCGGAGAGAGACGCGACCATCGCGAGCTCGGACTCCGCTGGAGCGAGTCCCGCGTCCTCGAGAATCGTGCGAAGCGCCGCGGGGGTCGAGCCGGGAGTCACCCAGCAGGAGTACGGATGTCCGGTCTCCCGGAAGAACCCCACGAGCTCCGCCACTCGCGCCGCGGCCCCCTCGCGGGAGAGTTTGACCCGACAGGCGAAGTTGAAGGTGTCGCAGGCCAGCCCCGAGTCGACCAGGACGAGATCGGGAGCGATCCGGACGCGGGCGTCGGGAAGGCCCCGGGCCGCCCAGGACACGTGGACGACGAAGTTCTCGTCCGCGGCGTCGATCACCACACCCCCGGCATCAACCGCTTCGTCCGCGACCGGTACGCCTCGTACTCGGCGCCGAACGTGTCGAGCATCAGGCGCTCCTCGGTCGAGAGCCGGAACACGATCATCACCACCATCGCCACGAGGTATGCGGGTCCGGCCACGAAGTTCGGGAGCGCCAGCGCCTGACCGATCGAGAAGAACAGGAGCGACGTGTACATCGGATGGCGCACCTTCCGGTAGACGCCGTCGGTCACGAGACGGTGGTTCTCCCGCACCTCGAGGGTCAGGGACCAGTTCGTGCCGAGGTCCGCGTGCGAGCGCCAGAACAGCCAGAGGCCCACGACCAGGAATTCGACTCCCAGCCCGAAGGTGAGCGGGTGAAGCGGGTAGTCGGCGAAGGACAGCCACGCCGTCAGCATCCACACGAACGGGATGAAGAACGTCGCGAACGCGAAGGCGAGGAGGGCCGTCTCCATCACCCCTTTCCGACTGGAGACGACCGGAACCGACCGGCTCCGCTGCCCGTGGGGCGCGCGGATGGCCACGAGCGCCACATTCGCCAACAACACGACCGCCTTGGGGACGAGGAGGCTCATGCGACGCGGCTCACCCTTTCGTCCGCCGCAGTGCGAACTGCGGCAACCCGTCCGCGAGCTTCAGCCACGGGATCCGGCGATCGCACCAGAGATGGTCCTCGGGTGTCACGACCGCCGGATCGTCGAGACTGCAGGCGGTGACGTCGCACGTCTCGGGAATCTCGACGCTCTCCCACGTCAGCTGGGTGCCGCATCGGCCGCAAAAGCGCCGCAGCACGCCGGGTCGGGACTCGTACGCGACGGGCTCGCCGCTCTCGACCACGAAGGTCGCGCGATCGACCTCGACCCAGGTGACGAACGCCGCGCCGCTCGCGCGGCGACAGTGCACGCAATGGCAATGGCAGGTCCGGCCCAGGCGACCGTCGATCCGATAACGCACGGCACCGCAAAGGCATCCGCCGTTCATGCTCGCTTCCCCACCTTCCGCCGCGCGGGCACCTCGCCGTCGAGCAACGCCGCGATCCGTTCGCGAGAGTGACTTCGGCCTTCCTGAGGGCGGGGGCGATCCCGCTCGTGGGCTTGACCTACATGCGAGGCCTTCGAGGTTCAGCCGGAGGATCCCCCTCCGCTATCGCGTCCAGCCCATCCGATCCTGCTCCCGCATCGAGCGCAACTTCGCGCGGAACTCCAGCGCGCCGTTCACGATCGCCACGAGAAGGAGCAGGGCCGCGACACCGTCCACCGTGTCGGGAGTTCGGACGTAGCTCACGGCCGAGGCCACGAACGCCCCGCCGACGGCCACCCCGCCGATCCAGTCGTGCGTCGTGATCTCGCTCCTGTAGGTGTCCCGAAACAGCTGCCAGTCGGCCATGCCGCCCTCCCGGGAATCTTGCTCCCATCCTAGCCCACGGGAGGGTGCTACGGCGCGGAGCACGCCGCGATCTGCTGGGTCGCGCACGCCGTCGCGGCGGGGGCCCGCTCGTTGCCGAGACCGTCGCGCCCGTACGAGCCTTCGTTCCCGGCGTTCAGCGGCACGACGAGGTAATACGCGGCGTCCTGATTCGGCGTGATGGTCGCCGTCGTCGCCCCGCCGGTCGAGCAGAGCCGCGAGACGAGGCTGTTCGGAACGCCGAGTTGCCCCTCGTAGACCGCGTAGTCCGTCGCGAGGCCGCACGCCGCGCTCCACGAGAGCGCGACGTCGCCGCCGGAGCGGTCGACCGTAAGTGGAGCGCCGGCGATCGCGTCCCCGTCCGGGACCGTCCCCGCACCCGGCGACGCGCCACCCGGGGGGATTCCGATCGCGTAGACGTCCACCGACTGCGCGGTCCCGCCCGACTCGTCGCGGTTGTCGGTGTAGATCGCGATCAGGTTCTGGAGCACGATGTCGAGTCCGTTGTAATCCCCCCACTCGAACCCGTCGTTGATGTTCGGCGATTGAACCGACGTCACCCGCTGCGGCACCGACCAGGTCTGTGCGCCGTCGGTGGAGTAGGCGTAGAAGAGGTCGACCCGGGTCCGGTCGGCGCTGCGCGAGGTGTCGTAGTAGACGACGTGCACGACGCCGTCGGCCCCCACCGCGAGCCACGGGTGGTACCGGTCCACCGTCAGCGCGTCGGCGGTCGGGTGCGGGGTCGTGACCGTCCAGCTCCCTCCCCCGTCGCGGGAGTAGGCGACCTGCACGCGCCCGTGATTGGTCGAAGGGTTGCTCGTCGTGGGCGCGGTCGCGTCGGTCCAGGCGGCGTAGACGCTGCCGCCGTAGGTTCCGCTCGAGAGGTCGGCGTCCGCGGCGACGTAGAGGAACGCCTGGCGCGCGTCGAACGACGGAAGGGGGAAGGTGAACGCCCCCTGCGTGGAGGCGACGACGATCGACGTCCCGAAGGTCTGCCCCCCGTTCGTCGACTTGCGCATGCGGATCGTCCGGCTGTTGAACGCCGGCCAGAAGTACCAGACCTCGCCGTTTTTCCCGCTGGCGATGTCGCTGCCGATCCCGAGCTCCGCGGAGTTGTTCGAGAACGTCTGGCTCGCGAAGGTGTTCCCGCGATCGGCCGACACCGCGAACTGCATCACGTTGTTGTTGTGCCAGGTGACGTAGACGCGGTCCTTGTAGGGAGAGGTCGCGTGTTTGTCGACGTGCAGGTATTCCTTGTCCGCGCTGCTCGTCGCGATCTCGCGGCGCGGATCGCCGGGGGTCGCCGACTCGAGGCCGGTCCACGTCGCGCCGAAATCGTTCGAGCGGTAGAACCAGACCTGGCAGCCGAAGAACGAGCAATTGCCGAGGGTCGTCGTGTAGGCGTTCGCGCCGTCCGAGGACCAGTCGACGGCGGGGTCCCCGCTCGTTCCCCCCAGAGGAAGGTTCACCTGCGTCCAGGTCGTCCCGCCGTTGGTCGAGTAGTGCATCCGCTGGCCGCCGAGGGGGCCGTTCGTCCCGGCGATCACGCGGTCGGGGTCGGCCGGACTCACCTTGATCGCCGACTCCGCCGCTCCGTTCGGGCTCGTGACCCGCACCTCCCCGGTGACGAAAGCGGTCGCCGCCGCCGGATCGTCGACGCGGACGCCGGTCTCGCGGTCGAACACCCAGCGGGCTCCGTCGCGCGCGGCGGTCGGATAAAGGACGTCGTCGACCAGATACCCCCCGAACATCTGGCGGAAGATCACGTACGCGTGACGCGGATACTGGGCCGGGCCACTCTTACGAAGCTCGGGGCGGGCCTGCCGCATCCGGACCCGGAAGAACGCCGGGATCGCCTCGCGATTCTCCGCCTCGTCCGGCGCGAGGACCGCCAGATCCTCGAGGGTCAGGTCGTAGTTCCGGTCGTCCCACGGTCCGAACGCGAGCAGGGATGCGTAGTCGACGCGGGGATCGAAGCCGCGCGCCGGATCGACGCGGACCGAGACGGGGGCGGCGTGGGTCGGAGCGGCGGCCAGCACGGCCAGAAGGCACACGACGATCTTGAGCCGCAAGGCGGGTTCCTCCGGGGGCGACAGGGATATACGGCGGGTCGGTGAACGGGGCAATCCGGGGGCACCGGGCCGATTCCGTTCCTTTGGGATCGCCGCCGCCGCGTCGTCGAGTCCGCTACACGACCGTCGTCGGCAAGCCCTCCGCGCGTCCGGGCGGGATGAAGTGCAGGCGATGGGTCAGCCCCGCGGCGGCGAACGCCGCCTCGATCTCCGCCCTCCCCTCCGAGAAGTGCTTCCACCCCTCGAAGTGCAGCGGCACGATCGCCGCCCCGGGGAGGACCGCGGCGACGGTGGCCCCCTCCTCGGCGGTCATCGTGAGGTGCGACGGCCCCGCCGCCGCGACCTTCGCCGCACCGAGGAAGAGGAACGCGACCGCGATGCGGTGGCGGAGCGCGACCTCCGCGACTCCCTCGAAGGCGACCGTGTCTCCCGAAACGTAGACGGCGTCGGAGCCGTTCCTGGAGAACTCGAGGACGAACCCGATCACGGGTCCCCGGTCGCCCCCGACGGGGCCATGCCTCGCGGGGGTGGCGGTGACGCGCAGGATCTTCCCGCCCGGAGCCTCGATCCCGATCGACGCCCACGGCTCGAGGCCGATCGCCGCGCCGCCCAGCCGCTTCGATCCCGCGGTGGTCGTCAACACGACGCCGGCGCTCTCGAGGGTCTCGCGCCCCGCGCGGTCGAGGTTGTCCGCGTGGTGGTCGTGGCTGAGCAGGACGACGTCCACCGGCCCGAGCGTCGCGACGTCGATCGCGGGGCCCGCGGTCTTGGTCAGCGTCGACGCGGGACCGGCGTGCTCGGTCCCCGCGGGATCGAACGTCGGGTCGGTGAGCAGGCGTAGGCCTCCCCACTCGATCAGCGCGGTCGGACCTCCGATGTAGGTGACGCGAAGTCTCGACTCCTGCATGGCACACCTCGACGACGACCGCCGTTCGGACGAAGCGAGGTTTCACGGACCTACGCTCCGAGCTCGCGGTAGTAGTACGTCGTGCTGCACCAGTCCCCGCCAGGGGTGAGCGCGTATCTCGGAATGTCCCCGACCCGTACCCAACCCAGCCGTTCGTAAAGGCGCGCCGCCGGCCCGTTCGTGACGGCGTCGAGCACGAGCAGGGTCCTGCCGCAGTCGAGCGCGACGCCATCCGCCGCGCGCATCAGAGCCTCGCCGACGCCGCGACGGCGCGCGCGCCGATGGACGAGGAGCTTCGCGAGGTCGGCGCGGTGAGGCTGGTTCTCGGGAAGGTCGAAGATCAACTGGACGGTTCCGCAGAGCCCCAGCGCGTCCTCGGCCACGAGGACGGCCCGATCCCCCGCGGCCACCCCCTGCGCGACACGCCGCCAGAAGCCCACCGCGCGGTCCCGGGTGATCGGCAGCATGAAGCTCACCGACGCCCCTGCCTCGACGCAGTCGATCAGGACGTCGGCGAGGGCTTCGATCTCCGCGTCGGCGATCGCGTGCAGCCGTCGGACGGATACGGTGGCGCTCATCGCCGACCTCGCGGTTCGGACGCGATCACCACGGCGTAACGCGCGCGCCGTCGCGTCGGGTTGTGGAACATGGTCGGGCCGTCGAGCTCCATCGCGAGGCAGTCCCCTTCCTTCAGGCGGTGGCGCCCCTTCCCGGTGGTGACGTCCATCGAGCCTTCGAGAATCCACACCTGCTGATGGATCGGTGCCTCCCGCGACTCCGCCTCGAAGCCGACACGTGCTCCGGCCGGAAAGTGGACCTCGACGATTCGCATCGGCTGGCCCGCCCCGACGGGGGTGACGTTGCGGCGGACGTACCCCGAGCCCGGGTCCTTCCACTCGATCTGGTCCGAGCGGCGCGCGACCGGGCCGGAGGCGGCCGCGGTCGGGCGCTCGGGCGCATCGAACAGGGACGCGAGGGTCACCCCGAGTCCCGCCGCGAGCTTCTCGAGGACGACCGCGGTCGGGCTCGATTCCCCGCGCTCGATGAGCGAGATCATCGATCGGCTGACCCCGCATCGCTGCGCCAGGTCCTCGAGGGAGAGGGCCCGCGCGGCGCGCAGGTCTTTCACGCGCTCGGCGATGCGGCGGGGGAGGTGCGAGGAGGCTTCCTTCATGGTGGACGGAATGTCCAGCATGATGGATGCGGCGTCAACCCCTTTTTCGCGGAGCCAGCGCCGGCACGAACTCGATCGTGGTGTCCCGGCGCTTCGGCGAGCGCAGCCCGCGCACGTATCTCACCGAACCCGGGGTCGGGTACTTCTCGGCGTAGGCCTCGTCGACGGCGTCGCGAATCCGTTCGCTGCGAACGCGGGCGGCGCGGACGCGAACGCGCCGCTTGCCGACCTGGATCGTCCCCGCGGGGTCCTCGAGAAAGGTGCGGAACCAGCCTCCTTCGGACTGCGTCCACGAGCGCGCGAAGACGCGCCCTCCGACGACGACCGCCCAGATCCCGATGAAGCGGTGGTCGGAGCGGGCGCCGGCGCGCACGCCGAGGATCTTGGCTTCGGCGACCGCGGCGACGACCGACGGAGCGAGCCTGCGGGCGCTCACGGCCGACTCCCGAGGTGCCCGGAGATGTCCCACTCCCCCCAGCGCTCGACGACCCTCCCGTCCTCTATCCCGACGATCTCGATCCCGGTGATCGTCGTGAGCCGGTTCGTCGGTCCGACGCCGAGGTAACGCCCGCGATTCGTCCCGACGGCCTTCCAGCGAACGGCCACCCGGGAGCGGGTCTCGTCGACAAGCAGGTCCTCGACCGTCGTGACGAGGTCGGGGAACGCCTCCACCATCGCGGCCAGCCCCTGCGCGAAGCCGGCTTTCGTCCCCGGTCTTCCGGCCGACGCATGATCGACGAAGTCGTCCGCGTGGAGGGCGTCGAAGCGGGCCCAGTCGACGGGGGCGCGCCACAGGGTGACCCAGTCCCTGGCGATCCGGGCCAACTCCTCCCGGCCGGATGTCGAGGGCGACATCACGAGATCCACTTCCGGCGGGCCGACATCAGACCCGTCGCGATCGCCACGCCGTACCACCCGAGACCGGTTCGAGTGGCCACGACGGCGGTTTCCTCGGCCGGCGGGTGAGCGGCGGGGCCGTGACCGCGTGCGTCGTGAGCAGGCCGAAGAGGATCGACACGCAACGGAATCGATTCATGGATCGCTCCTCGGCAGCGAATACTCGAACTCGTACAGGTGCTTCCCCTCGGCGATCGTCAGCTTGAACGTCCCTTCGATCCCCGCGAGCTCGCCGGTCCCGGAATCGGGAACCACGGTGATCGACAGTTGCTGGGCGCCGCGATGCATGGTGCCGGTGTGCTGGAAGACGAACGAACCTCTCTTCCCGTTCAGGGTGCCGGTCACCCGCTCGATGGCGACGTACCCCGCGGAGCCCTTCGTCGAGGTCATTGCGGTGAGCATCGTGCCCTTGCCCGTGCCCGAGAGGTCCCCGCTGAAGGTCTTGTCGAGGGTCATGCGGCCGAGCGACACCCCGTCGGCGGCCGCGGGCTCGCCGTCGGGCTGCAGGACGACCTCGAACGAGCCCTTCGCCATGGAGGCGGCTCGGGCGGGGGTGAAGGCGAGGCTGACGAGAACGACGGACACGAGCCACAAAGCGATGCGCACGGCGGGGGCCTCCTCGGGGGACGACCCCGGGAGTCTACTTCCCCCCGGCCTGCGCGTACGCAGCCGCCACAGCGGGCCCGGCGACGTACTGGTCGAAGAGAACGGCGCGCAGCTTCGAGTCGCCGGCGATCGACTTCTTGAACGAGGCGAGATCGACGCCCTTGCGGACCGGCTCGAGGGTCTCGCCGCGGGCGACGGCGGCTTCGACTTGCCTCCAGATCGAGGCGTAGAGCTCGGCGTTGAGCTTCAGGTAGGACGTGTCGCGCTGGATCGGGCCGTGGCCGGGGAGGATCGTCCGGGGCCCGAGGGCGGCGAGGGTTTCGAGGCTCCTGCTCCATTCCTTCACCCGCGACTTCGCGCCCACGAGCGGGACGGGGGCGACGAGGAGGTCGCCGGTCGCGAGGATCCCCTCCTTCGGTAGGTGGACCGCGAGGTCGGCGCGGGTGTGGCCGGGAACGGCGAGGATCTCGATCGTTCGCGCCCCGCGGTGGAGGACGAGCTTCGAGTCGACCGTCACGGTCGGGAGCAGGAACCGGGCCGTCGGGACCTCGGCGACGTAGCGTTCGACGAGGAAGAGGTCGCGCGTGATGCTGCGCCGCTCCTCGTCGGTGATCGCGCCACCGGCGAGGGATGTCCCGTTCGCGAGGGCGTCGCGGAGCATCTTGATCCCGTCGGGGGCGTAGGCGAGAAGCCCGTCGCGGTTGGTTTTCCCCTCGGTCGGCGCGTCCTCGAGGGTTGCGGGATGCCCGACGAGCTCGACTCCGGGGTAGGCCTCGCGCCAGGCGGCGTCGCCGACGTTGTGGTCGTCGTGCCAGTGGGTGTGGACGACGTAGCGCACCGGCTTCGTCGTGATCTTTCGGAGGGCCGCGATGACTTCGCGCGTCGACGCCGCGCTGACGTTGGAGTCGACGACCACGACGTCTTCGTCGTTGACGACGAGGAGGTTGTTCGCGTCGAACATCAGCCCCGGCTCGTGGGGGCGTACGGCGGCGTAGACGCCGTCGGCGAGCGGGACGATCTCGAGAGGCGCGGGATCCTGCGCGGCGAGGGTCGCGACGGCGGCGAGGACGAGGGCGTGCATCCGGGGAGGTTACGCGCGAACGGGACGCCCGGGCCGCCCCTGCAGGGAACAGGGGCGGCCCGGCGCCTGAATTGTAAGAAAAAGGGGCCTGACCCCTTTTAGACCCCCGGCTGGCAGAAGCAGGAGGAGGAGAGCTTGAGGTCGGCGCTCTTCCAGACGTCGTCGAACTGCGCGCGGACGACCTGCGCGTCGGCGTGTTTCTTGAGCTCGAGGGTGCGCGAGAGGCCGTAGAGCGACCAGCCGTTGCGCGGGTGGATCTCGAGGTCGCGACGGTACACCGCCTCGGCCTCGTCGATCCTGCCGGCCTTGAGGAGCGAGGCACCCAGCGCGTGGCGCACCGGCTGGATCCAGTCCGGGGGCTCGTCGTAGCGCAGCGCATCCTCGCGCTTCACCGCCTCGCGCATCGCCGCGAGCCCCTTCTCGACGTCGCCCTCGCGAAAGGTGATCTCCCCCTCGAGCAGGTGCTCGGCCACCGCGAGCAGATCGGCGGCCGTGTTGTTCCCGAAGGCGGCGTCGGCGGGGATCGTCGCCCGATGGGCGAGGAACAGGGTCTGCTCCGCGCGCGCCTCCTTCGTCATCCCCTTCGCGGCGTAAGCGACCCCGCGCGCGTACAGGCGCAGGGCGCGGGCGATCGGGAAGGTCTCCGCGGGCTCCGGCTCGGCGAGGATCTCGTCCCACTTGCCGAAGCGCATCAGGACCTCGAAGGGCATGCCGAGGAAGCCGTCGGCGATCCCGGCATAGTCCTTCTTCCACGCCTCAGGCATCTCGGCGACCATCGTGCGGATCTGGCCGATCGCCTCCTCGCTGCGGCCGAGCATCATCGCCCCGAACGCGCGCATGTGGCGGTTGTGCGCCATGTAGAGCCGGTAGAAACCCTGGTTCTTCTCCGCGCGATCGCGGTAGACGACGTCGGCGTCGTTCGCGGCGGCGTTCGACGCGATCGCCTTCTCCCAGTTCCCGGTGCGCACGTCGATGTGCGTGGGCATGTGAACCATGTGCCCCAGGCCGGGCTGGAGGGTGCGAAGCCGGTCCGCGGCGGCCGTCGCCTTCTCGGGGTTCGGGCTCGCCTCAACGGCGTGGATGTACAGGTGGTTGGCGAGCGGGTGTTCGGGGGCCTTGGCGAGCACCCCTTCGAGCGTCGACACGATCTCCTCGGTACCGGGCTGCGCGGTGCCGTCCTTCAGCCACAGGTCCCACGGCCGCAGGTCCATCATCGACTCGGCGAAGAGCGACGCGACGTCCGCGTCGTCCGGGAACCTCGCGGCGACCTCGCGCATCGCCGCGGCGTACGCCTCGTCGAGGGGTTTGCGATCGGCCGGTTGCGGGTTTGCGTATCGCGCGGCCAGGGTCCCGATCAGCGCGGCGTCGGCGGGCTTCTGATCGACCTTCGCCGCCGCCGCCCGCGCCTTCTCCGACGCGGCCCAGGCGGCCTTCGCGCGCTCCTCGGGGACGAGCGGGAAGTTGATGTGCGGGCCGTTGGCGGTCGCGATCCCCCACCACGCCATGGCGTTTCCGGGGTCGAGCTCCGTCGCGCGGGTGAACGACCGGATCGCCTCGTCGTGGTTGAAGGCGAAGAGGAAGTTCAGCCCCTGGTCGAAGTACCGCTGCGACTCGGGGGATGCCGTCGTCACCGGACGGACGTGCGAGCCCAGGCCGTCGAACATCGGGACGGCGGAGGCCGGCGTCGGCGGCGCCGCGGGTCTTCCGCAGGCGAACGCGAGCAGGACGAGGGCGAGGACGGGTATCGGACGCAACTTCATGTCGGCTCCTCCGTTGTCCCCTAGGCTACGCCGGAACCCGACGGATTCCGCCACGCCGCTGCTAAGCTCTCGGCCGCATGCGCCCCAGGACCCTCCTCGCCTATACCTCGGGAGCCGAACTCGCCGAGGACTACTTCGCCCGCAAGATCCCGGTCGGCCTGGGGATCCTCAACGCGGTCCTGAACCAGGCGGGATTCCCCTCGAAGGTCGGGAACTTCTCGCGGTTCCCGGGCGAGCGTCTCGCGCGGGTCCTCGAAGCCGAGAAGCCCGACGTGCTCGGCGTGTCGGTGTTCACGTTCAACCGGCACGCCTCGCACGAGCTCGCCGCGCTCGCGAAGCGGATCAGCCCTAAGACCTACGTCGTCGCCGGCGGCCCGCACGTCACCCACCTCGACCGGCACTGGCTCGAGCATTACCCCGCCTTCGACGCGGTCGTGCGCGGCGAGGGGGAGGACGCGATGCTCGAGATCGTCCGGGCCAGGGAGCGCGGCGCCCTCGCGGCGGGAATCGCGGGGACGACCGCGCGCGACGCCGCGGGGTCGATCGCGTGGTCCCCGGCGCGCCCTTCGATCCCCGACCTCGACCGCCTCCCGCACAACGCGGACCACCTCGCGCGCTCGATCGGCGTCGACGTCCCCGACCAACTGCGTTACTTCATCAGCTCGCGCGGGTGCCCGGGGGCGTGCACCTTCTGCAACACGCCGGACTTCTGGGGAAAACGCGTCCGATTCCGCTCCGCCGACGACGTGCTGCGGGAGTTCCGGACCCTCCGCGAGCGGCACGGCCTCGTCTACGTGTCGCTTCGCGACGACACCTTCACCGCGCACCGCCAGCGGACGATCGACATCTGCAGGGGGCTGATCGACTCGCGGCTCCACTTCCTCTGGGACTGCCAGTCGCGCGTCAACCTCGTCGACGAGGAGCGCCTGGCCTGGATGAAGCGCGCCGGCTGCCACCACATCCAGTACGGAATCGAGTCGGGCTCCGATCGGATCCTGAAGATCCTGCAGAAGGACATCACCGCCGAGATGATCCGCAAGGCGGTGGCGATGACCCGCGAGGCCGGGCTCGTCGTGTCGATCTACCTGATCAGCGGCGTCCCGGAGGAGACCGAGGAGGACATCGCCGCGACCCGCGCGCTCATCCGCGAGATCCTCCCGCACGACGGGATCGTCGCGCCGCTGGCGATCTACCCCGGGACGAAGCTCTACGAGGACTCCAAGCGTTTCCTCGGGGTCGACGACTCGATCTGGGTGCACGACGCGCGTGCGGCGATCCTCGTCCGCGAGGACGCCGCCGCCGTGAAGCACTACGAGGCGCTGGCGGAGGAGCTCGAGCGGACGGGGAGGAAGGCGGCGTACGGCCCTCGCGACTTCGACCGTTTCGACGCGGCGTACGGGTTTCTCTTCACCACGCAGCTCTGGCGCTCCGAATACTGGCGCGCCCGCGGCGACTTCGACCGCGCCGTCGCCGCCGCGGAGGCGATCGTCGCGACGCAGCCGGGAAACCCGTGGGGCCACCTCCGCCTCGCCGAGCTCTTCGAGGAGCGTGGGCTCGCCGAGGAGGCGGCCGCGGCGCGCGCGCGGGCGAAAGCGCTGGTCCCCAGGCTCGCGGCCTGAGACTCACTCCCCGTAGAGGATCGTGGACAGGCCCCGGAAGGCCTTCCGCCCCTCGGCCGCGTACCGGTGCGCGCGGTCGGCGCGGAAGAGGATCGCGTCCCCCGGACCCAGCGCGTGGACGCCGCCGTCCACGCCGAGGACGAGCCTCCCCTCCTCCACGAAGACCTGCTCGAAGGATCCCGCGGGGTGTGGTTGCGCGTCGTGGGACTTCCCGGCCGCAAGGGTCAGCTCGTAGATCTCCACGCGGTGCCCCGGGATCCGTCCGAGCAGCGGCCGGCTGCGGAAGGGATCGCGCCCGCCCCCCAGCCAGCGGGCCTTCGCCGCCCGCTCGATCCTGACCGTGGGCGCCTCGGCGTCGCCGAGCAGTTCCGAGAAGGGGACGTCGAGCCCGGAGGCGATCTTCCAGAGCACGGCGATCGTGGGGTTGGTCTTGAGGGTCTCGATCTGGCTGAGCGCCGCGCGGCTCACCCCCGACCGGGACGCCAGGTCGTCCAGGCTCAGCCCCGCCGCCTTCCGGAGCACCCTCAATCGCTCCGCCACCCGCCGGTTGATCGGATCCATGACGTTCCTTATAGTGAAGGGACTTCACGATCGCGAAAGGAGAGTACCATGGCCGCCATCCACCCCGACAACGCCCGCTCGATCGGCGGGACCCCGCTCGTCCGATTGAACCGGGTCGTCCCCGAGGGGGCGAACGTCCTGGCCAAGATCGAGGGGCGCAACCCCGCCTACTCGGTGAAGTGCCGCATCGGCGCCTCGATGATCTGGGACGCCGAGAGCCGCGGCGTCCTCGGGCCCGGGATGGAGATCGTCGAGCCCACGAGCGGCAACACCGGGATCGCGCTCGCGTTCGTCGCCGCCGCGCGCGGTTATCCCCTCACCCTCACGATGCCCGAGACGATGAGCCTCGAGCGGCGGAAGGTCCTCGCCGCCTTCGGGGCCCGGCTCGTGCTGACCGAAGGGGCGAAGGGGATGAAGGGGGCGATCGCCCGGGCCGAGGAGATCGCGGGCTCCGACCCGTCCAAGTGGTTCCTCCCCGGCCAGTTCGACAACCCCGCGAACCCCGCGATCCACGAGACGACGACCGGACCGGAGATCTGGGCCGACACCGAAGGCGGGGTCGACGTGCTCGTCGCCGGGGTCGGAACCGGCGGGACGATCACCGGGGTCTCCCGCTTCATCAAGAACACCAAGGGAAAGCCCCTCGTCTCGATCGCCGTCGAGCCGGTCCACTCCCCCGTGATCTCGCAGACCCTCGCGGGACAACCCCTCCAGCCCGCGCCCCACAAGATCCAGGGGATCGGCGCCGGATTCGTCCCGAGGAATCTCGACCTCTCCGTCGTCGATCGCGTGGAAACCGTCTCGAACGACGAGGCGATCGCCTTCGCGCGCCGCCTCGCGCGCGAGGAGGGAATCCTCGCCGGGATCTCGTGCGGTGCCGCCGCGGCGGTCGCCGCGCGGGTCGCCGCGGAGCCGGAGATGAAGGGGAGGACGATCGTCGTCATCCTCCCCGACTCGGGCGAGCGATACCTTTCGACGATCCTCTTCGACGGGGTCTACGACGAGGCGGGGATCGCGATCTAGGCCCGGTGCCTGAGCCGATGCTCCGCCCGCCGGATCGCCTCGACCGGCGGACCGCCCCGTGCCCGCTCCTCGCGGAGCACCGAGTGCGATCGCTCGAGGTCCGCGATCGCCGCCGGGATCCCGTCCCCCTGGAACGGCGCCCACGACGCGAAGGCGCGCGCGGCGAGCCAGGCCCGGACCGGGCGCGGCTCCCCGCGAAACGAAGGATGCGCGTCCCGGTCGAGCGCGTCGATCGTCTCCTCCTCCCAGCTCGTGAGCGCGTCCAGATCGACGTGGGTCGCTCCCCTGGCGTCGAGCCCCTCCACGGCGGTCCCGATCGGAACCGGGCGGGGTCCCTCCACCACCGCGAGCGCCACGTCCTCCCGGAAGAGCATCTGCGCCGCCGTCGGGCAGAAGCACGACAACGTCACCGAGATGCCGCGAAGGTCGCGCAGGCACACGCGCGGGAAGTGGCGGCAGGCGGCGGGGAGCGCCTCGGGGCCGAGGTCGCGATGGACCGCGCACCGGTCGTTCTCGCGCAACGGGCAGCCTCCCGCGGTCGCGAGGTCGCCGTCGGCGTCGAGGCGGTCGCGCCATCCCGGACGCCACAACGCGAGCCGCTCCTTCTCGACCGGGATCGCCCACCCCGCCTCGCAGCAGGCCCCGCGATGGCGGCAGGCGTAGTCGGCGTGAACGGACAACCAGCGCGTCACGTCCGGGCTACCAGTACTCCTCGACGTGGATCGTACCGGGCTCCCGCCCCCGGCCGGGGCGGTACCCGCGCACGGTGAGCATCGCCTGCACCTCGCGGATCATGTCGGGGTTCCCGCACAAGAACACGTCGGTCCGCTCGGGGTCGAGCTCGACCCCGCTCTCGCGCTCGATCGCGCCCGTGGAGATCAGGTGCTGGATGCGTCCGGTCAGGCCGACGAAGTGCGGGTCGCGATCGGGGCGCGTGATCGAGGGCAGATACGTGAGGTTCGGCCGGATCCGCTGCAGGCTCTCGAGCTCGGCGCGGTAGCCGAGGTCCCAGCTGTAGCGCGCGCCGTGCAGCACGACGAATCTCCGCTCGGCATCGTGGACGAGGGTCGTGCGGAGCATCGACATGTACGGCGCGAGCCCCGTGCCCGTCGCGATCATGGCGACCGCCTTCCCGGGGGCGACCCGGTCGAGCGTGAACGTCCCCACCGCCTTGCTCGAGAGGTACAGGCGGCTTCCGTGCCGGAGGGCGAACAGCCGCGGAGTCAGGACCCCCGAGCTGACGAGCGTGAGGAAGAACTCGACGTAGTTCCTCTCGAGATTCGAGGACGCGATGCTGTAGGCGCGCTTGACGAGTTTCCCCGGCTCGGAGGGAGGCTCCTCCGCGTCGGCCTCGTCGACGCGGGGCTCGCTTCCCAGAAGCCCGAGCACGGTGTATTGCCCCGGTTTGAACGCGGGGGGCAGGCCCTCGTCCGGGCGCACGCGAAGCACGCGCAGCTCCGGGTGGATGTCCTCGCGCCCGACCACGGTGGCGTTGTACGCCTCGATGCGATCGACCCCCATCGGCGTCCCCCGTGTCCCCGTCCTCACTTGTGCAACAGGCCCGCCACGATCAGCAGGGCGATCAGGACGCCGACGAGGCTCTCGCCGGCGATCAGCCCCGAGCTGACGGGAACGACGTACCGGTCGGCGAAGGGGCGGGCGCGACGGCGCAGGATCTCCGCGACGAGCGCCCCCGCGAACATCGCGATCCCGTTGCTGCCGGGGATGACCATCGCGATCCCCAGACCCGACGGCGACGGCATCCAGGGCTTCAGCCCGGAGGGCGCGAACTTCTCGAGGAGCGCGAGCGCCACGCCCAGGGCGAGCCCCACGCGGATTCCCGTGCGCGCGGCGCCGTCGAGCGACCCGATCCCCTCCGCGAACGCCTTCGAGACCCCGGCCCAGACCAGGCACGACGGGGCGGGCCAGGCCTCGCCTCCGAGGACCGACGGATCGGGGATGATGAGGTTGAAGGCGGGGACGACGATCGCCGCGCCGGCGGCGACGCCGAACATCTGGGCCCAGAACTGCGCGCGCGGGCTCGCCCCCAGCAGCCACCCCGTCTTCAGCGTCGTCAGCAGGTCGGCGGCGTGAAGGCCGATCCCTCCGGTGACGTTGGCGCTCATGATGTTGCCCGAGAGGTTCCCGGGCGTGATGACGCCGTAGAGCAGCTGCGTCACCGGCCCGAGCGCCTTGGTGGGCGTGATGTCGGTCTCGCCGGTGACGCGCGCGGCGACGAACCCCATCACGATCGCGAGCGGCACCGCGATCACCCCCGCCCACCAGGGGATCTGGAACAGCCAGGTCATCAGCAAGACCACGACGGGCCCGAGGACGACGAATCCCGCCGGGAACCACCATCCCGGGCACTCGATCGCGTCCATCGGATCGGCGTCGGCCCTGCTCCCGCCGCCGAACAGGTTCGCCATCCCCGCGAACGAGCGCGCGACGCTGCGCCAGTCGAGCGCGAACGACGTCAACCCGGCGGCGACGAGGATCGCCGCGCCGGGCCACACCGTCCACCCCACGATGGCCTTGTAGCTGACCTCCGCGACGAGGCCGCGCTCGACGAGCGACGGGGCCAGGACGCCGTAGGTGAGGAGGCTCCCGAGGAGCATCGACCAGCCGGTGCGGAAGCTCATGATCGCGCCCGCGCCGACCAGGATGACCTCCGTCTTCATCGAGAGGGTCCAGTCGGCGAGCGGCCTGCCGCCGATCTCGAACGGGATCTTCAAGGAACCCGGGAGGTTCGGGTACGGGATCCAGTCCGCCTTCGCGTCGCGCAGCCACGCGACCGCCGCCGCGAAGACCGCCCCGTACCCCAGCGCCTTCGCCTGCCGCGACCCTTCGGTCGCCGCCTCCTTCCCCTCGCCGTGGATCGCCTTCAGGGTCTCCGCGGTCGCCGTCCCGGTCGGGTAGGCCAGCTGTTCCTTGTTGATGAGCTGCCGCTTGATCGGAATCGCCGCGAAAACGCCGAGAGCGGCGATCGCCCCGAACCAGAAGATCATCGGAATCAGATCGGGGCGCACCGTCGTCACCATGAGCAACGCGCCGAAGGCCGCCATGTTCCCGCCGCCGGTCATGTACCCGGCGCCGGAGGCCACGGTCGTGAGCGCGTTGTTCTCGAGCGCGGTCAGCGGCCGCCGGCTCAGGCCCGCGGCGCGCATCGCGCCGAACAGCGAGAACGCGAGGATCGCGGCGGTGATCGTGACCCCCATCGACCATCCCGTCTTGAAGAAGACGTAGAGGTTCGACAGGCACATCACCCCGCCGATCAGCATCCCGAAGACGACCGCGCGGGCCGTCAGCTGCGGGACGCCGGGGCGGAAGGTGTCGCGCAGCCAGCGGGTCTCGACGTCGTTGCCGTGGGGTTCCATCGCGCGGAGTCTAACCTTGCGGGCGCCGCGCCGCGTCGCCGATCATGGAGCCATGCCCACGAAACGCGACGCGACCCCGACTTCGCTGGACCGCTCGAAGATCAAGGTGGTCCTCCTCGAGGCGATCCACCCCCGGGCCGCGGAGCTGTTCCGGTCCCGCGGCTACACGAACGTGGTGGAGGTCGCGCAGGCCCCGGCCGGGGCGGCGCTCGGCCGGGCGGTGGCGGACGCGCACGTCGTCGGGATCCGGTCCCGCACCCAGCTCACCGACGAGGTCCTGCGCTCGGCGGACCGGCTCCTCGCGGTCGGGTGTTTCTGCATCGGCACCAACCAGGTCGCGCTCGACGCGGCGCGCGACCGGGGGGTGCCGGTGTTCAACGCACCGTACTCGAACACCCGGAGCGTCGCCGAGCTCGTCGTCGCGGAGATCGTGATGCTGCTTCGCGGCATCCCCGAGCGGAACGCCCTCGCCCACCGCGGCAGCTGGAAGAAATCGCTGGACGGGGCGCGCGAGGCCCGGGGCAAGACGGTGGGCATCGTGGGGTACGGACACATCGGAACGCAGGTCGGCGTGCTCGCCGAGGCGCTCGGGATGCGCGTCGTCTTCCACGACATCGAAACGAAGCTCGCCCTCGGGAACGCCGCTTCCGCGAAGGGGCTCGACGACCTGCTCGAGCGCTCGGACGTGGTGACGCTGCACGTCCCGGAGACGGCCCTGACCCACCGGATGATCGGCGCGCGCCAGCTCGCGCGCATGCGCGAAGGTGCGGCGCTGATCAACGCGTCGCGCGGCACGGTCGTGGACCTGGATGCCCTCGCGGCGTCCCTCGAGTCCGGACGGCTCCGCGGCGCGGCGATCGACGTCTTCCCGGCCGAACCGGAGGCGAACGACCAGCCGTTCGAGTCGCCCCTGCTCCGCTTCGACAACGTGCTTCTCACGCCGCACATCGGCGGGAGCACCGTCGAGGCGCAGGAGAACATCGGGATCGAGGTCGCCGAGAAGCTGATCAAGTACTCGGACAACGGCTCGACGCTGACCTCGGTCAACTTCCCGGAGGTCGCCCTGCCGGAGCACGCGGGAAAACACCGGCTTCTCCACGTCCATCGGAACCAGCCCGGGGTGCTCGCGCAGGTGAACGAGGTCTTCTCCCGGCGCGGGGTCAATGTCGCCGCCCAGTACCTCCAGACCACGAGCCACATCGGCTACGTCGTGATCGACTTCGACGCCGGGGGGCGCCAGGGGAGCCTCGCGCTGAAGCGGGAGATGGCGGGCGTGGCGGGGACCATCCGCACGCGGATTCTCTACTGACCGTTGCCTTTGCCGCACCGCGCAGCTAACGTAGACACGTACGTCCGGAGGAGCCCGACTCGTGGATCTTCGTGCAACCTTGCGCCGCATCGACTGGCCCATCGCGATCTTCCTCGTCGCCTACCACGCGGCGCTGATCGTCGGGCTCCCCGTCTACTTCGCCCGCAACACGCCGTCCCCGGGCGTCGTCGTCGCGGCGCTCGTGCTGCTCGTCGTCACCGAGATCGGAATCGGAGCGGCGTACCACCGGTTCTACGCGCATCGCTGCTACAAGATGAACAAGGCGGCGGAAGCGGTCCTGCTCTTCCTCGCGACCCTCGCCTTCCAGGGAAGCGCGCTGAAGTGGTCCCACGACCACCGGCGGCACCACGCGCACGTCGACACGGACGACGATCCGTATTCGATCAAGAAGGGGTTCTTCTACGCGCACATGGGCTGGTTGTTCTACAAGACCGCGCCCATCGACCCGCGACTGGTGCGGGACCTCGAGCGGAACCGGCTCGTGATGTTCCAGCACCGCTGGTTCGTCACGCTCGGCGTCGGGGCCAACGCCGCGGTTTGCGCGATGGTCGGCGCCGCGACGGGAGACTGGCTGGGATCGTTCACCCTGGTGTGGTGGACGCGCCTGCTCGCCTCGCACCACCTCACCTGGTTCATCAACTCGCTCGCCCACACGTGGGGCTCGAAGACCTATTCGCGGGAGCACTCCGCCGTCGACAACTTCGTGATCGCGTTCCTGACGGTGGGCGAGGGGTACCACAACTACCACCACACCTTCGCGTCGGACTACCGCAACGGGGTGAAGTGGTACCACTTCGACCCGACCAAATGGACGATCTTCCTCCTCAACAAGCTCGGCCTCGCGAAGGACCTTCGCCGCTTCAGCCGCGAGACGATCGAGCGACGGCTTCTCGAGGAGGACCGCCGCCTGCTGCTCGACCAGCTGCGCACCGTCGCCGCGGCGAAACGCGCCGAGTTCGAGCGGCGGATCCACGAGCTCGCCGACGAGCTCCAGGCCAAGCGCCGCCGGATCGCCCAGGCGACCGCGGAGCTGCGCCAGGCGGGCCGGAACAACGCCGAGGCGCTCCGCGCCGAGGTTCAGGCCCTGCGCGAAGCCGTCCGGCGGGACATGCGGGACTGGTCGCGGCTCTGCGACACGGTGCTTTCGCTCGCGCCCATCGCCGCCTGATCCGGCACTTGACAAATATCGGAGCCAAGCTCTCCGCTTAGGATGCAGAATGAGCCGCGGACCCTGTGAGGGGCTAATAGGAGGCTTGGAAATGAAGAAGGTGTTCGCCGTTCTCGCCGTGTTCGCCGTCGTGGTGGCCGCGGGAACCCTGTTCGCCGAGGACAAGAAAGCTCCCGAGAAGATCACGTATGCCGCGAAGCCGGGCGAAGTGACCTTCGACCACGCCAAGCACGTCGAGAAGGCCAAGGGCGATTGCAAGGCGTGCCACCCCGGCATCTTCGAGCAGGCGCAGGGCAAGCTGGGCGAGTACAAGGCCAGCATGCACAAGACCGCCGAAGCCGAGAAGAAGGCCTGCGGTGCCTGTCACGTCGCCGGCGGCGCGGCGTTCGAGAGCAAGGGCAACTGCGCGAAGTGCCACATCAAGAAGTAACCGATCCGCGACGCGGATCTCGCGAAGGGGCGCCTTTCGGCGCCCCTTCGTGTTTTTGGGGTTGACGCACCCGGACGTTGTGCGGACGCTTAGGCGGTCGGCGGAGTGTGCCCTCCGCCCTCGGGGGGTTGATCCGTGTCGCGTTCCCGCTGCCTCGCCCTTTCCCTTCTCCTGACCACGCTGACTTTCGCCTCACCTTCCCTCCACGCCGCCGTCGCCGATCGCGCTCCGAGCCGATTCGACCGTCTGGTGACGTGGGACGCGGTTTCCGGCCTCGGGATCGTGGCGGAGTCTCCCGAGCAGATCGCGGACTTCGCGGACGGCCAGGCGGGGTGGGCCGCGTTCC